>JANNNL010000147.1:0-1693 GCA_031398525.1 Actinomycetes bacterium
CTCGGCGTTCTGGCCGACGATGCCGAGTTCGAGATCCTCGAAGAGCCCCGCAGCGGCCTGTTCGGGCGGACTCGGGGCGAGGCGAAAGTCCGCGCTCGGATCCGTCCGACGCCCGTGCGGGCAAAGGTCGAGCGCAAGGAGCGCAAGCGTCGTCCTGAAGGCGACGAGCAAGTTCGCGACGCCGCCCCCCGTACCGGTGGTCGGCCGAAGAAGGGGAAAACCGTGACTGACCAGCAAGAACCAGCACCCGACCTCGCGGTGGCGAGCGATGCGGCCCCGCAGGCCGAGCCACGGATTGACCGACGTCCGGCCGGGCGTCATGACCGCAACGACGGCGGCGAACGCCGCGGTGGTCGGGACCGAGGCGACCGAGGCGATCGCCCGGCGGCGAAGATCGATGTCGACCCGCAGCTGGTCGGGGCTGAGGCCGAGAAGTTCATGGAAGGTCTGCTGGATGCGTTCGATCTCGACGGATCCATCGAAGTCCGCCAAGATGGCGACGATATCGAAGTGCTGGTGAGCGGTGACGACCTAGGTTTGCTGATCGGCCCGAAAGGCAACACGTTGCTTGCCGTTCAGGATCTTGTGCGGGTGGCCAGCCAACGCCGCCTGGGTGATCACAACACCCATCTGCGGATCGATATCGGCGGGTACCGCGAGCGGCGCCGAGAGGCCCTCTCCCGCTTTACGGTTCAGCAGGCTGACCAGGTCAAGGAGTCGGGGCGGGCCCGCATCCTGGAACCGATGCCGTCGGCCGATCGCAAGGTCATCCACGACACCGTGGCGACGATTGACGGTGTGTCCTCACGCTCTGAGGGTGACGATCCGAACCGCCGTGTAGTGATTACGCCGGCGGATGCCTGATCACGACCTGATCAAGGTCCTGCGCGAGGCGCAGCGCATCGGCATTATCGGGCCGACCGATGTCGAGGTTGAACTGGCCCATGCACGGCAGTACGTCCCTGGCATCCCTCCGGATGCCAGGGACGTTGTCGATTTGGGCAGCGGAGCGGGTCTACCGGGACTGGTCATCGCCCATGACTGTCCCGCATTGCATGTGCTGCTGGTGGAACGGCGGGCAAAGCGGACGGACTTCCTTCGTCGGGCTGTGGGGGCTCTGAACATGCGAGCTCGAGCACAGGTGACCGGAGACGATGTAGAGCGGCTCCTGAGCCGACCCGGGCACGTTTCCCGCTACGACGTGGTGTCGGCGAGGGCATTTGGCCCCCCTGAGTCCACACTGCACTTCGCCTCCCGGCTTCTGCGCCCCGGGGGCGTGGTTTTGGTCAGCCTCCCCCCGGGGGGCGATCTTGGGCCCCTGGCGCGGGCAACTGCGCGATACGACGGTGAAATTACCCTTCTCCCGGGTCATCAGGTGGCGTCCGTCTGTTTGTCGAGGAGGTAAACGCCCATCCAGGCGGGCACTGCACTACAACGCGTTTCGGATGAGATCGCGACCCTCCAGTGGACGTTTCACATGAAACAACAGGCGTGATGTTTAGGGATGTTTGAAGATTCACGTGAAACAACACTCGTGACGTTTAGGGTCGCAACGACCTGACCGATCGACGAGCCATGGTCAGAGGAGTGAAGGTGAGTCGATAGACTGCTGTCGTCATGTCTGATGCCTCTGCGGTGGCCACCGATGCCACCAAGCCGCCTCCCCGACCTCTCCCCCGCGTTATGGCGGTCG
>JANNNL010000213.1:0-2653 GCA_031398525.1 Actinomycetes bacterium
TGCGGCTTATTCCGCTCGAACTTTGCCTTGGACATAGGAGGCGCTCTCCTTGAGGTGAGGAACTGGATGTTGTAGTAGCGGCGATCGGTTTCGAACCGATGACCTTCCGATTATGAGCCGGATGCTCTGACCAACTGAGCTACGCCGCCAGGGCTTGCCACTGGTCGGGCGAACCCGATCAGGCTGGTCGAGCCCTCTGTCGGAATCGAACCGACGACCTACGCCTTACCATGGCGTTGCTCTACCATCTGAGCTAAGAGGGCGGGGCGCGGCAAAGCCGCGAACCGGGAAGAGATGATAGCGCCATCCACCGAGGTCCGACCAAGCGGTTTGGCCAAATTCTGGCCGCTTGGTCGTGAGGACACGCGGATACCGTGAACGACGTGCCCGAACCTACCAGCCTCGTCGTGAGACCGGCAGTCGCCGCTGACGCCGAGGCGATCCGCGCGGTCTACAACTACGAGGTCGAGAACACGACTGCGACGTTCGATCTCGTGCCTCGCACCCTCGATGAGCAGCGGCAATGGCTGACGGCGCGTTCTGGGGCGTTCACTGCGTTGGTTGCAGCTCCACGTGAGGCTCCGACCGACGTGGTCGGCTTCGCCTCACTCTCGCCATACAAGGAACGTGCCGCGTATCGCACCACCGTTGAGAACTCGATTTATGTCCGACGAGACGCTCACGGGCGCGGCATCGGTCGATTTTTGCTCGAGCACCTCCTGGATGTCGCCGAATCGTCGGGATTTCACTCGGTGATGGCCCGGATCGAGATGGCCGGCGAAGCCAGCCAGGCACTCCATCGGGCCTGCGGCTTTGAACTCGTCGGGGTTGAGCGCGAGGTCGGCCGCAAGTTCAACCGTTGGCTCTCAGTCGCGCTGATGCAATGCCTGCTTCCCAGGTCCGAACGACGTCAGGTCTCCTCGTGAACGAAAAGCCCCTCGAATTACGGTTCGTCCGGTCGGCAACAACCCTGGCACAGCTGCCAAAGACATCAGCTGAGGTGGCGATGGTTGGCCGATCAAACGTCGGGAAGTCATCGTTGATCAATAAACTTGCCGGGCGAAAGGGGCTTGCGCAGGTGTCTAAGACGCCCGGCCGAACTCGTGTGATCAACCTCTTCTCACTGACGAAGCCGGGAGATCCACCAGTTATTCCGACCTCGGAGGTAGAGCACGGTGTCGTGGACTTGCCCGGGTACGGCTACGCCGCAGTGTCCAAGAAGGAGAAGTCGGGTTGGCCGGCGATGATCGAGTCGTACCTCCTTCGCCGGGAGTCGCTCCGGATGCTGTTCGTCTTGGTCGACGGCGAGATCGGCCCGACAAAGCTTGACCTCCAGATGCTCGACTGGCTTCGCCACAACGAACTTCCCCACATGGTCGTGGCGACCAAGGCCGACAAGGTGAAGTCGTCGAAGCTCGCCACCCGCAAACGAGATGTCAGCCGGGCGTGCTACCTCGACCCCGACGACATCTTCTGGGTCAGCGTGGCTTCCGACGTAGGTGTCGACGCTTTGCGTCGCGCCGTGCGAACCCTCCTCCTGCACGGTTGACGTCAACCGGTACGGCGACTGCTGGCCGGTGGCCGAACCAGCCGATCTGATCGGAGTCGCTGATTGGGGACGAAACAACCCGGTGGCCGATCTGATGGCTTTCGCCATCGATCAACCACCGGGTTGGTCTCATTTGCTGGTGGGCCGAGAAGGATTTGAACCTCCGTAGGCGAAGCCGGTTGATTTACAGTCAACTCCCTTTGGCCACTCGGGCATCGACCCAGGCGGCTTAGATGTTAGCGGCCCGGAGGGCCCGCACTCCAGGCGATACCGCACGAACGTTGCCCGGAGGGGTACTTTCGTAGGTATGCCGAGCTTTGACGTCGTCTCCGAAGTCGATCACCAAGAGGTCCGCAACGCCGTCGACCAGGCCCAACGCGAGATCGGAACCCGCTTCGACTTCAAGAACACCGATTCCTCCATCGAGCAGAAAGACATGGTCCTGACGTTGCGTACGGTCAGCAACGACCGACTCGTCGCCCTGCGCCAGGTCGTCGAGGAGCGACTCGTCAAGCGGGGAGTGTCGCTGAAAGGTCTCGAGTACGGCACCGTCGAGGAGGCGACCCACAACACGGTCCGCCAGGTGGTCACCATCAAGGTGGGCATCTCGTCCGACAAGGCCCGCGAGATCAACCGGATGATCAAGGAGAAGGGCCCCAAGGGCATCTCGAGTCAGACCCAGGGTGAGCAGGTGCGGGTCACCGGCAAGAAGCGCGATGATCTCCAGGCCGTCATGACCCTGCTCAAGGCCGCCGACCTGGGCATTCCGTTGCAGTTCGAAAACTTCCGCGATTAGGCCGCTGATCTAGTCTCGGCTGCGTCCACCGATCAAGGGGAAGCACGACATGGCCGAAGTGTCCACTGGCATCGAAGCGCTCGCGGCGGAGAGCCGGAAGTTCCCGCCATCGGAAGCATTCAAGCGCGACGCCCTCGTCGCCGGAACCTTCCTCTACGACGCAGCGAACGAGGACTACCAGGGCTTTTGGGCGCAACAGGCCGCCGAATTGGTCTCCTGGGACACCGAGTGGGACACGATCTGCGAGTGGGATCTGCCATACGCCAAGTGGTTCGTCGGCGGCAAGCTCAATGTCTCGTACAACTGCC
>JANNNL010000691.1:0-2154 GCA_031398525.1 Actinomycetes bacterium
AGCGCCTGGGCGAGCATCGCTCCCCACCCGGCGACGTCGTCGAGTGCGACACCAACGGCGTGCTGAACGAAACCCGAGATGCTCCCGGCTCGTCCTGCATTCACAAGGTTGCGGATTTGCGCGACCTGTTCCTCGTCGATCGTGATGGTGATCTTCCTCGATGCCATACCAGCTACCATACCAGCGGTGTATCCTGGAGCCAAGCATTTGGCATCCGAACCATCGACCTGGCATACCCGAGCTGCAGTGACGTTCGGGACTGTGGACGATCAGCGAAACCCGTGTTCTCCGATCGGCGAAAAGACACGGTCGGCGGGTTGAGCACCCTCGCAGGAGGCGGGCGCCGACGCGATCTTCTCAGATCTCCTCACCTCCCCAGCGATATCGAGCGGCCCGACGTCGTCTCGAGAACGAGCCGAATCGGTGGATATCGGAATGTCCGACCGGCCGGCGTGGTTGCCGTGGCGCGATGCGGCGCGGGTTGTTACGCGACTTCGACGATGACGCCGTAGCGCTGCTGCGCGGCCTGAGCGGAGGTGCCGAGAGTCGCTCCGATCTTCAGCCAAGAGATACCGGTCCGTCGTGCAGCCGCCACGGCGTCGACGACTTGTTGTTCGCTGCGTGCTCGGGTCAACGCGGCGCGTTCCAGGAGGTACTCCTCGATGGGACGCTCGTCGCCTGCGGTGGGTTCGTAGTCTTCGAACCGTTGGGCGAGTTCATCGGCGTGGTCCAGAATTTCTTGGATTGATCGGGGCATCACATCACCTCAAAAACTTGTCACGGGCGGGCATGGCGTGCACGATGAACTCGACCCCGTCACCTCGGGCCACACCGATTTCGACCGGACGCGCCGACCGGTCGGGTCCGATCAGCATGGTCAGATCATCGAGGTCGAATATTCGGATCGGGTTGCGGTAGGCGTGGAGCATGTCGTCGTCGAGGATCCCGTGCTTGCGGGCACTCTCCAAGATCACGGGATCCACGACCATCAACTTACCTTGTCGACTGTTCAAAGTCGAGGGTTCCGTTATCGGCTGGCGCCCGCGACGAACGTGGACACGATGTAGGTGGCGTGCCGGTCGAGGCTGTGTCGGGCTCGGTCGTAGCGCATCGTGGTTCTCGGGTCGGCGTGGGACGCGGTTTCTTGGACTTCGCGTAGCGGGACCCCGGCGTCGAGCGCGGCGGTTATGAAGCTGTGTCGCAGCGAGTGCGGCGAGATGTGCTTGGCGATTCCCGCCGTGCTGCACAATCGACGGACCATCCGGGTTGCGGCATGGCGATCCATCCGCTGGCCGTGGGCCCCAACGAAAATCGGGCCGTGCAACCGTTCACCGACGCACAAGTCGACCGCTCGGGCGGTGCGGGGGGCGAGCGGGATCGTGACCTGTTTGGCGCCTTTGCGCAAGATCCGCAATGTTCGATGCCCACGTCGGTGGAGAGCTGCTCGATATCGGCCCCCAACGCCTCAGAGATCCGCAGCCCGTTCAACGCGAGTAGCGACGCCAACGCGTGGTCACGGTTGGATGACAGTCCGGCCGCCACCAGAAACCCGCCAAGTTCGTTGCGGTCCAACCCGAGGGTGTGGGACTCGTAGTCCTGTTTGGGGCGACGCACATGGGCCGCTGGTGAGCGGCGCAGGATCTCTTCTTGTTCGCAGTACCGGAAGAACCCGGCCAACGTCGACAACCGTCGACCGACCGTTGCCCGGGCCTGACCCTGATCCTCCAGCCCGCGGGCGTACAACTCGATATGGGCGCGCGTTGGACCTCGAACAACCCGACCTGACGGCCAGCGAGCCACTCGCTGAACATCCGCAAATCAGTCTGATACGACCGCCGAGTCGGACCCGAATACGACGCCAAGAACCCGGCCATCGCAAACCGCTCCAGCATCGACCGGTCACCGGCCGCCACGACAACCGCACCAGTGAGGACTTCGTTGGTATCCATGATCAACCTCCTGTCGGCCCTCTGAATCCCACTGGGTTGCGTGGAGGCTCCATCTCTTGAGAGGAAGATGGAGTTATGACACAGGACAAGACGGACAAGGCGGGGGGCAGGGCGTATCGATGATCGCCTTGGACCGCGTGCAGGAATGCTGTTTCCGAGAGGTTCATCTCGCGGGCCACACGCTTCATCCAGGTCTCGTCCGCCG
>JANNNL010000221.1:0-5574 GCA_031398525.1 Actinomycetes bacterium
GCTGCGGCTGCTGTCGTAGCAGCTGGCGTTTCTGCCGCTGGGGTGGCAGCGGGCGTAGTCGTCGTCGGCTCCGCGACCGGAGCCGGAGTGGTCGAGTTGACCAGCGTGGTTGTGGTTGTTGTGGTCCCCGAAATGTCGATCGTGATCGCGCACGTCGTCTGGGCGTGGGCAACGATGAGGTCGGCGTCACCCTTCGTCTCGTACGCCTGCTGGATGACGTCGAGTCGCGCCGCCGCGTCGGAGATGTCAATGGTGGCCGCAGCCTGCATCAACGCTGCCAGTCGCCGCCACGGTTCCTGCACAACGAGAGGAGCCCGCCGGGCCATGTCGAGGTATCGATCCACGGCGGGGGCGACCTCGTCGGAGGTGGCCACCGGCGTGACCAAAAGGTCTTGTTGCTCGGCGAGCGCAGCGCAATAGTCCAGCGTCTCACGGCTCGGTCCGTCGTTGCATGCGACGAGTGGGCTGACTGCGATTGCCATGGAGACCACCACGTAGAGAGCGCGACAAGATCGCCGGTCGGTCGCAGGCATAGATGAAGTTTCCCACCTCGGTGAGTCGAACGAGGTGATTGTCGTATTTCTTGCGCTTCCCTGCGCTCAGGAAACCATGACACAGGCCTTCCGTATGGTGGTCAGCGCCCGTCGAGGAGCCGGGTCATCACGTTCCTCCCGTTGCTGGCTCCGGCGCGCTCTCGCGTCGATCCCAAGGAGGCGCCAATGCTCGCCACCATACCTACTGCCGGAGTGCTCGGCACGACCGGTCAACGTATCGACGTGGAAGTGCACGTGGGCCCGGGGCTCCCGGGCTTCAGTATCGTCGGGCTACCCGACGAGGCCTGCCGTGAGTCGCGCGACCGCGTCCGAGCAGCGATGTTGTCGAGCGGCCTGCCATGGCCGCAGAAGCGGATCACGGTCAACCTGGCCCCTTCAGGGGTGCGCAAGTCAGGTATCGGGCTCGACCTGCCCCTGGCGGTAGGTCTGTTGGTCGCCGCAGAGATGCTGCCCCCATCCGCAGTGGAGTCCGTTGGATGCATTGGCGAATTGGGCCTCGACGGCACTATTCGGCCGGTGCCCGGCGTCGCTCCGATGGTTGCCTCGATGCGGGCTGACGACCTGCGGATGGTCATCGTTGCCCGCACATCGGTGACCGAGGCGCGCGTGGGAGCCGGGTCCACGGCCGTTCGGGCCACCGATGATCTTCGCGAGCTTGTTGCCATCTTGCGCGGGGAGTCGTCGTGGCCGATCCTGCCCGTCGACGACGTGGTCGACGAGCGGGTCGGCCTTCCCGATTTGTCCGACGTCCGGGGTCAGCCGTGGGCCCGACGAGGACTGGAAGTCGCCGCAGCGGGAGGTCATCATCTGCTGTTCGTCGGTCCACCGGGAGCCGGCAAGACGATGCTGGCCGAGCGGTTACCCGGGCTGCTCGGCCCGTTGAGCAACGAGGAGGCCATAGAGGCGACGATGATCCACTCGGCCGCCGGAGTTCGGTTGCCGTCCGGCGGGCTCGTGCGATATCCACCGTTCCGGGCTCCGCACCACACCTCGACGGCGGTAGCAATCATCGGCGGCGGCACCCAGAATCTGCGACCGGGTGAGATCAGCCTGGCCCATCGTGGGGTGCTGTTTCTCGATGAACTCGGAGAGTTCTCGCCCAGCGTCGTCGACGCGTTGCGCCAGCCGCTCGAAGACCTGCAGGTGCGCGTCAGCCGGGCCCGATCATCGGTCACGATGCCGGCCGACGCGCTAGTGGTTGCCGCGACCAATCCATGCCCGTGCGGTGGTGGCCGCCCCGGTGATTGTCTGTGTTCCGAGGTTGCCAAGGCTCGATATCTACGCCGACTCTCGGGACCGCTGCTCGACCGCTTCGACCTACGGGTTGCGGTCAGTCGCCCTGCGATCGACGAGTTGATGGCCGTTGATGGCGGCGAAACAACAGCCCTGGTCCGCGAACGGGTCGACGGTGCGCGGCGGATTGCGGTTGACCGTGGCTATCTCAGTGCCCGTATTCCCGTGGGCGAACTCGACGAGTGGGCGCCGCTCAGTCGTGGCGCGCAAGTGCTTGTACGTACCGAATTGGAACAGGGACGGCTCAGCGGTCGGGGACTGCACCGCATTCGGCGGGTGGCGCGCACACTCGCCGATCTCGACAACGCCGGCGTGGAGATCGAAGCGGAGCACCTCAGCCTGGCGTTGCGGTTGCGCGTCGATGTTGCTGCGGTTTCGGCCGGGCGATCGCTGACAACAGCGATTGGCGCATTGACATGACGGCCGCCGCCGTTCCCGATGAGGCATTTGTCGCCGGGTTGGCCAGGCTCGACGGCATGACGTCGGCACGGCTACGAGCCTTGCTTCGGGGCCGTACCGGGCGCCAGGCATGGCAAGCCGTGGTCGAGGATTGGGCCGACGAAACACTTGATCGGCTGGCAGCCGCCGACCCGGGGCTACGAGCCCGGTGGAGGATGGCAACCCTGACGTCCGACCTGGTCGAGGCGGCGTGGTCCGATTGTCGTCGGCTCGGCGTTCATGTGTTGGTGTGGGGCCGGCCGGGGTATCCCGTCGCGCTGCTGCACGATCCATCACCGCCGCCGGTGTTGTTCGCTCGCGGCAATCTCGCGACTCTCGATACTCGCCGAGTCGGCATCGTCGGTACGCGCAACGCCACCCCCGGCGGGCGGCGAATGGCTCGGGCGTTGGGCCGCGAACTGGCCGAAGCCGGGGTTGGCGTGATCTCGGGGCTCGCCCGGGGCATCGATGGTGCCGCGCACATGGGGGTTCGAGATGTGGCCGAAATCGGCGGAGCCGGCCCGGTTGCCGTGGTAGGCAGCGGGC
The DNA here is from genome assembly GCA_031398525.1 of Actinomycetes bacterium. Taxonomy (GTDB): domain Bacteria; phylum Actinomycetota; class Acidimicrobiia; order Acidimicrobiales; family Ilumatobacteraceae; genus JANMJD01. The sequence goes on from JANNNL010000221.1 coordinate 2,832, forward strand.
CAGATGTGGTGTTTCCGCGGGAGCACTGCGATCTGTGGGAGTGGATCGCCAGCGACGGTCTGCTGCTGACCGAGCATCCGCCGGGCACCACACCGCTACCCGCGCACTTTCCGCAACGCAACCGAGTGATCGCCGGGTTGTCGGAACTCCTCGTCGTCGTCGAGTCCCGATCGACCGGGGGCTCGCTGATCACGGTTCGAGAAGCGATCAAGCGCGGCGTCGATGTGCTCGCCGTGCCGGGGTCACTGATGAACCGGGCCTCCCACGGTACGAATCAGCTCATTGCCGACGGAGCGCGGACAGTGTTGGAGCCCAGTGACGTCCTGATCGCCTTGGGACTCGACACCCGCCGTACCTCGACGCTTCCGTTCGATCCGCGTGTCGAGCCGGCACCCCGTGATCGCCTGGTGCTCGCCGCGTTCGGGGCCGACACGTTGACCATCGACGAACTGGTCACCCGAACCGGGAACGACGCGATTGCCTCCGCGCTGGCGGTCGGCCGGTTAGAGGCTGGAGGGTGGCTTCTCGACATCGGTGGCTGGTACGCCCCGGTCGATCACCTCGGCCCGTGGTCGTGAGTTGGTACCGTCGAAGGATGACCTGGTACCGCGACGAGTTTCTTTCCTCATTGGTGTCGGCGTCGACGAATACCATCGAGGCCTATCGGCGAGACCTCAATGGGTTCACCGAATGGGTGGGCCGCCGCGAGATCGATGATCCGTCCTGTGTCGATCGTCTCGTTCTGCGCCGCTACCTGGCATACCTGACGACCAGGCAATATGCGCGCCGATCCATCGCCCGCAAGGCGTCGACATTGCGGCGATACTTCGGATGGCTCCACCGTCATGGGCTGATCGGCAGCGATCCGAGCGCGTCGCTCTCGGCCCCGGCGGGGGAGGGTCGGCTGCCGCGGGTACTTGATCATGGCGAGATCCATCACCTCCTGGAGCCCGCCGTCAGCCCCGCTATTCGGCCCGACTCGGCCGCGAGCGAGAACGCCCCATCGACCGTTCAGTCGGCGTTCGACCTACGCGACACCGCGGCGCTCGAGGTGCTCTACGGCAGTGGGGTGCGCGTTTCGGAGCTGTGCGGGCTCGATACCGGGTCTCTGGAACTCACGGCCTTTGCTGCGCGCGTCATGGGCAAGGGGGCCAAGGAACGCCGCGTTCCGCTCTCACCCCCAGCGGTCCATGCGTTGACGGAGTGGCTGGCCGTCCGCCAGACGTGCCCGTCGACGCCAACAGCGGGTAACGCCGTGTTCGTCAATCGCCGCGGCGGTCGCTTGACGCCTCGCGACGTCCGGCGCATCGTCGACCGTCGAGCCCTGGATCCAACTCATCCTCACGCCCTTCGCCATAGCTTTGCCACCCATCTGCTCGACGGAGGAGCGGACTTGCGGGTGGTCCAAGAACTGCTGGGACACGCCAGTGTGGCGACCACGCAGCGGTACACCCATGTGAGTAAAGAACGTCTCCGCTCGGTCTACGAACAGACCCATCCGCGCGCCTGATGGCTCGCCTTCGGCACAACTGTGCCCCGTTGAATCGCCACTGCGCCCGAGATCTCAGAGGTTGTTGTCATGTTTGCTGTGTTGTCCATGTTGTTTGCCCGTTTCGCGTTCGTCGCTGCGCTCGGCGGCCCTCCCTGCCTGCTTCCACCCGTGAGCGGGTCGGTCCTCGACCCGTTTCGACCACCGGGATGCCCGTATTGCTCCGGTAACCGGGGAATTGAATACTCCACACGCCCGGGCGCCCCGGTCGTTGCCGCCGCGGGCGGAACAGTGACGTTCGCAGGGTCGGTGGCCGGGGCCCGATACGTGGTCGTCGAACATGTGGGTGGATACCGCACGACGTACGGACGGCTGTCTACGACCTTGGTGAGAGCAGGTGTCACCGTTCGTTCCGGCCAACTGGTCGGTACAGCCGGGTCGGTTACATTCTTCGGGTTGCGGCTTGGTGAGACCTATCTCGACCCGGCGCCGTATCTCGCAACGGTGCGTCCGCAACCCCGGTTGGTGCCGCTCGATGGGACCGGCCAGCGCCGGCCCCCGGCGCTTCGAGCGGCCTGCTGAACCCGAACGACCACCCGGCCAACGATGTTGGCCGCGGCGCTGGGAGAATCGGCGATCCGGCGCTAACATCACTCCCCGGTTTGCGACGTTGTGTTGCGAGCCGAAATCACATGCGCTGCCCTCAATTACTGCGGTCGCCCTCGGGTGCTGTGGGGTCGCGCCGGAAACCGCAGCAAAGGAGACATCATGGCCGTCGTCACTATGCGACAGCTGCTCGAAGCGGGCGTTCACTTCGGGCATCAGACCAGGCGTTGGAACCCAAAGATGAAGCGATTCATCTTCGGTGAGCGCGGTGGCATTTACATCATCGACCTCAACCAGACGCTGACCCGCGTCGAGGATGCTTACACCTACATCCGTGACCTGGTCGCCGGTGGTGGCTCCATCCTGTTCATCGGCACCAAGAAGCAGGCTCAAGACCCGGTCCGGTCGTTCGCCGAGAAGTGCGGCATGCCGTACGTCAACGAGCGTTGGCTCGGCGGCATGCTTACCAACTTCGAGACCATCTCCAAGCGCGTCTCCAAGATGCAGGAGTACGAGCGCATGCGGCTGTCGGGCGAGTTCGAGGCGATGCCGAAGAAGGAAGCACTGCTGCTAGGTCGCGAGCTCGAGAAGCTGCAGAAGAACCTCGGCGGTATCCGGAACCTCAACAAGCGTCCCGACGCGGTGTTC
>JANNNL010000247.1:0-8723 GCA_031398525.1 Actinomycetes bacterium
CCAAGGGTGAGCTGTGGCTCAACGCGAAGGCGGCGAAACTGGCTGGCAAGGAAGGCGACGACCCGGAAGGCGAACCGGTGTCGGTGTCGGGAATCGAGTCCTTGTCCAGCCCGGAGTCGGCCGAGATCTCGGTCCAGTTGCGGAAGGGAGCCTTGGTGATATCGGCAACGGTCGTTGTCAAGGTCAGATCCTTGAACTCGCCCGGTAGCAGCGACGTCGTCAGATCCCAGGTCACCACGCCGCTGGCCACCGTGCCGCCATCGGACGCCGACGTGAAGGACAGCCCCGCCGGCAGCGTGTCGGTCACCGAGTAGTTCCCCGAAGCGATGTAGCCCTGGTTCTGGACCCGGATAGTCCAGACGATGGTCTCAGCATTGGCAGACACCGACGTAGCGGTCGTCGTCTTGGCCAGCGCCAGGTCATACGGACCGTCGATCACCGCGTCGTCGTTGTCATCCTCGTCGGCCGCCGGGGCACCGTTGGCGTCGATGGTGGCGAGATCGGTGATCGAGACATAGCCGCCGCCGGGCGCGGTGGCGTCGTTCGGCAGGGTCTGGCCGGTGCCGGTGGTGGCGTCGGGCGTCGAGTCGACATCGTCGCCCGAATCAGCCGAGATCTCGGCCCAGTTTCGGAACGGCGCTCTAGTGATGTCGCCGACCTGGGTGGTGATCGTCAGATCCTTCGACTGCCCGGGCAGCAAGGTCGCCGTCAGGTTCCACGTGACGACACCGGCGGCCTCGATACCGCCATCGGAGGCGGCGATAAACGTCATCCCGTCCGGCAGCGTGTCAGTCACCGAGTAGTTCCCCGAAGCCACGTACCCCTGGTTCTTCACCCGAATCGTCCAGGTGACCGAGGTCCCGTCGACATTGACCGAGGTCAGGCTCGCAATCTTGGCCAACGCCAGATCATACGGACCGTCGACGACCGCATCGTCGTTGTCGTCCTCATCCGCGTTCGGCGTCAGATCGGTGGCAATGACCGTCAGATCGGTGATCGGGGCGTAGCCGCCGGCGGGAGCCGTCGCATCGTTGGGCAACGTCTCGCCCGAGCCGGTGTCGATGTCAGGGGTCGAGTCCTTGTCCGCCCCGGAGTCGGCCGAGATCTCAGCCCAGTTGCGGAACGGTGCCTTGGTGACGTCGGCGACCGTCGTGACGAAGGTGAGGTCCTTGAACGTGCCGGCGGCCAACGACGTGGTCAGGTTCCACGTCACCACTCCCCCAGCTTCGACGCCGCCGTCGGTCGCCGACACAAAGGTGAGCCCGGCCGGGAGGGTGTCGGTGACCGAGTAGTTTCCCGAGGGCATATTGCCCTGGTTCTGCACCCGCACGGTCCAATTGATCGTCGCCGTGTTGCCGTTCACGGTCATGACATCGGCGATCTTGGCCAACGACAGGTCATACACCGGGGCCGCCCCGGTGACGACGGCGTCGTCGTTGTCGTCCTCATCGCCAACCGGCGCGCCGTCGGCTGCGATCGTGGTCAGGTCGGTGACATCGACATAGCCAGCGCCGGGAGACGCCGCGTCGTTCGGCAACGTCTGGCCCGAACCGGTGTCGGTGTCAGGCGTCGAGTCGCGGTCGTTGCCCGAGTCGGCGGAGATCTCAGCCCAGTTGCGATACGGCGCCAGCGCCAAATCGGCCACTGTCGTCGTCACCGTGACGTCGGCGTAGGTCCCGGGAGCCATCGAGTTGGTCAAGTTCCACGTCACAACGCCGCCGCTATGCACGCCGCCATCCGATGCCGAGACGAACGTCAGCCCGGCGGGCAGGGTATCGGTGACGGAGTAGTTGCCCGAAGCGACCATGCCCTGGTTCTGCACCCGGATCGTCCAAATGATCGATGCACCGTCGGCGACCACGCCGGGAACACTCGAAACTTTGGCCAGCGCCAGGTCATATGCGGTCAGGTCGATCTTGTACAGACCAAAATCAACCTGGTAGTTGCCATTCCCATCGGGGGTCGCATCAGGCCAGCCCGGGGTCAAGCCTTCGGCGGTCGGCTCGGCGCTATACGACAACGTCACCGCAGCCGCACGGATCACCGCACCAACAGTCGTACCGTTGTCATCGTTATCGACCGCAGTGGCATCTTGATCGACCGCCGTGCCCTCATAGGTGCCCGTCAACGCCGGGTTTGTCCCGTTTCCCACCGACGAGAGGTAGCCAACCGGCGGAGTGACTTCGACGATGTAGTCACCGGCGTCCAGGTTCGAGAACAGGTAGTAGCCGTTTGCATTCGTGATCACTCCCCCGGCCGTATCGTCGGCCGTACCCAGCATGCCGTCGGGTCCGACCAGAATTTCGGTCGTGCCGTCAGCAGCGAACAACTTGACAGCCACACCGGCAATACCCTTTTCCAGTGGATCGGCGACGTCGCGTAGACCGTCGTCGTTGGCGTCCTCCCAGACGACGTTGCCGAGGGAGAACGTCGGGATGAACCCGGCGTCCCAGGTCATGTCGTTCTCGGGTGCGGCGTCATCGACTCCGCCCGTCTGACCGAGTTCGGTGTCGATCGTTAGTCCCGAGACCGGGCTGGCATCCGAATCGGTCGCATCACCGGCGACGATGACATCGTCGGCGACCGTGAACCGGTACCCCGCCGGCGGGGTGAACCGCATCGAGTAATGGCCGTCGGGAAGGTTCTCGAACAGGTAATGACCCGTCGAGTCGGTGACGTCAGACGACAGCACGAAACCGTCGCGGTCAAGCAGTTCGACCGTCACGTCTTGGAGCACCGGTTCGGCCGGATGCTGGAAGCCGTCCTTGTCGACGTCGATCCAGGTGAAGTCGCCGATCGAGTTCGGTCCGGTCGGCAACGGGCCGGCGATACCGGCGTCCCAGCGCGGGTCGTGCTGACCGGCAACGAGGGTGAGGTTCGCCGTGCGGCCCGACGAGTCGGGGTCGGAGTCGTTGGTCTCGTCACCGGTCGCGTTCGGAGCGGTGAACGAGTAGAGCGCCGGGTTGCTATGGGCACCGAGCACACCGGTCGAAGTCGCCGACGAGATATCGAACTTGACGTAGTACGTACCGGGGGCCAGTTCGTCGAACAGGTAGCGGCCGGTGGCGTCAGTGGTCGTCGTCCCGACCAGGAGACCGGTGACGGCATTGAACAGCCGGACCGTTGTCCCGGCGACCGGCTTGTCGCCCGGGTCCTGCGATCCGTTGCGATCGCCGATCTCCTCCCAGACAAAGTCGCCGAGCGACGCGGGGAGCCAGAACCCGAAGTCGTAGGTCGGGGTATGCGAACCAGCCGCCATTGCCGGTGTTGGATTGATCGTCGGAACACCCGTCACATAGGCCGCGTCCGAGTCGGTCGAGTCGGTGGTAGCCGGGTTGTTCTGCACCGTCAGGCGATACTTGGCGAGCGGGCCGCCGGCCGCGAAATCGGCCGCCCGATCGAGGCGGACCTCGTAGTCAGTCGCATTCGGCACGAGCCCGTTGAAGCGATAGAGGCCGGTGGCGTCGGTGAACGTAATCTCCTGCAATACGCCACCCTTGAACAGGCTGACCTGAACTCCTTCGACGCCGGTCGGCTCGTTCTGAATGCCGTCGTGGTTCTCATCGATCCACACGTAGTCGCCGATCGAGGCGGAGTCGGCGGTGTCGATCATTTTGATGCCGACCTGGATCGGCTCGGTCGACAGCAATTTGTCGTTCGGCGCTACTGCGTTCGTGACACCGGAGAAGCCGAACGAGTTCCAGGCGATCTTGCCGGTGATCGGAGCGGCGGGTGCTTCACCGGTGGCGAGCTTGACGGTGACCTTGATCTTGATCGTGCCGAGCGGCGGGATCGGTGCGGCCGGCGTGTACTTGAGGGCGAACGAGCGGGCGCCGGCCTGGGTCGCGCTCCATGCCGGATCGACGCAACCGGCTGGGCCGGTGATCGAGGCGTCGGCACCGAATACGCCATTGGCCGCGGTGAGGCGGTTGGCCTCGTCGGGATCGTTGCTGTCCCAGCGACACGGCTCCTTGGCGGTCGAGAAGCCGGTGACGACTTGGGCTGCCGGGACCGCCGTGAACGGACCGGCCTCGGTCGGCGCGCTCGAGACGCTGTCGAACGAGACGAGTTCTTCGCCCCATTGCGAGCCGCGCGGGACGGCCGGTGAGGTCACCGAGGTGTCGCCGACATACGGCAGGATGTCGACGAGGTCGATCGTGTTCAGCGGAGTGTTGCCGCGGTTGGTGATGTACAGCTCGTACTCGCCATCGCCGTTCGAGTTGGTGTCGCCCGAAGCCGGGTAGCGCGACCAGGCGGTGTCGAGTGCGCCCTTGACCCACTTCGATGAGTCAGCGTTGGCGATGATCGGCACGATGTACGCGGTGCCGTTCGAGGCGCAGAACGCCTCGCCGGAGTTGCCGTCACCGTCGTAGTCGAGGTCGTCAATCTGCGGATCGGACGGGTCGTACCACGCCTTGATCGGGTTGTCGTTCGGGAACTTGTCGCTCTTCGGGCAGTTGAACGTCGGCCGAAAGTTCGTGCCGTTGCGCAACATCGCCTTGACGTGGTTGTAGACGGTCGTGGTTGCCGGAGTAGTCGCCTTGATCCGCGCCGAGTAGTAGGCGCCGAGTTGTGCCTCGGACCAGTCGCCGCCGGGAATGGTGCAGCCGACAAAGGTCCAGCGCAGCAGCGTGCGGCCGGTGCTTTGAAAGTTCTCGATGACGTCGAAGACGGGGCTCGAACATGCGGCGGGCAACGTGCCGTTGTAGTCACCCATCCAGTCCCGCTGCTTGCGGGCGAAGGTTGTTTGCCAGTTCGTACCGCCCGCTGACTCGGGGACATATTCGAGGTTGGCGTCGAGCAGGTCGGTCATCACCGGCTCGACGATCTCGTCGATGTTGTTGGTTGGCTTGGAAAGGTAGGAGAAGAACACCAGATCCATGTCGCCCTGCGGCTTCACCGGCGCCGGCGGGAACCCGGAACCCGGGGCGGCGTACGGCGTAGTCGGGGTACCGATCTGGTACTTCGCGATACCGAGCGTCGGGCCCGGTTGAACGGTGACGTTGGCGCAGCTCGAACCATCGACGCTCGAAGTGGCACAGTTCTCATAGACGGTGCCCGCGGGGGCGGTGGGGTTGGCCCAGAAATAAATGCGGGGCTGAGCGCTGCTGTTGGCCCCCATCGTCCAGCGAAGCTTGGTCAGAGTCGGATACCTCAAGTCACCGGTCGTAATCCCACCGGTGTTGGCGCAGGCGACGTGCGGTCCGACGAGATACGTCTGGCCAAGGCTGACGTAGCCAGCTCCACAGTCGACTTCCAGGTCAGTGACGCCACCGGTGCCACCGTTGCCGTATACATAGGCGACCGTCATCCCTGCCGGGATGATGTCCTCGATGGTGTATGACGAGGGCTTGGAGACGGCGTCGATTTGCCACACGGCAACTCCGCCCTCCGTCGGGAAGCCCTGTGCGTACTTCCGGAAGGCAGTGAGCGGCGGGGGTGGCGGGGAGGTGCCTTCACATCGCGGAATCGGGTCACCGTCGACCGAGGGCGCCGCGACGACGACGGTCGTCGGCGAGCCGTTCGATGACGAGAACGTCGCCGTGTTGACGACAGGTGCCGGGTCGGACGGCGCTGCACCGTTGCAGGTCGGGTACGAGACGGCCATCCACACGAGACCGGTCGATCCGGCGGGGAGCGGATCCTTCAACGTCCAGGTGATGGTCTGGCCCGTCAGCACCGCGCTGGTGACCAGGCCACCCTTTGGCGAAAAGCTCACGACGTTCATTCCAGCCGGAACGGTGTCGGTCAGCGATGCGCCGCTGCACGCCTCGAAGGTCGACGCACAGCGGAAGCGGATGGTGTAGGTGAACGGGATGCCCGGTGCGGGCGTGGTGTCAGAGACACGTTTGTCGGCCACCAAACTGGGTGCAGCAAAGGCGACAGGAACCTCCACCGACACGATCGCTCCCAGCATGATGGCGATCACGCCGGCCAACGACAAGAAGCGCCGCAGCACCTTCGTCGACCCCCGACCCGCGCCCGCAGCGACTGCTCCAGTATCCATCATTTCCCGCTCCCTCAAAATGTCTCGCTGTTTCCTCTGAGTGCTTTTTTCAACGCACGAGGAGATACACACACTGTATGCATTCGCTCAACCACTTTTCAATCCTCGCTGGAACGTAGTTGTCGACCTTCCAAATCGTCACTCCCGCGCACGAATATCCCCCGCACGGCTGAGTGTCGACGGCCAACACAAGGCGGTGTACCGCAAGCCGCTCACCGATCGGACTCATGAGACCCCCACTGACCTGGCAATCCCGCGGGAAGCCGGATTATCTCAGTGCGTTCACGGCGTCGCCTCGGGTGCGCGCGTCGCCCACGCTGCTCTCGCCGCCCGAACCGTGACGGACGTCCTTGCCACCGGTCGTACGGCGTTCACAGATTGAGCCAGGATTGCAGACTGCTGGCGGTTCGCTCTCTCGATGTCGAACCGGGTTGGGCATGAAATCTCAACCTCTACTGAACCAGTAATCGAAAGCCGCTCCGGTCACCGCCGGTCCGGAAAAGCGCCCATCAAACTCGCGATCGGCGTTCCACACATGCCCTCAACGTCAGGTAGAGATCATTGCTGTCGCCAGAACGGAGCAGGTCCGTGCCACGTGCGGACGGGCTGTGCCAACCCACAGGTTTCGATCGGTTGGATTTGTACTGACTCTCGTACTTTCCGTCGGGACGGGGAAATGTTCGTCCTTCGCTGCCGCCCGCACCGTACGACGTTCACACTTCTGGTGTTCGTCCACGCGCTTCGATGTCGCCGTCGGGCAGAATGCGACGTGGCTACTGTCTACGACACTGTCGACATTGTCAACAGCCACACTCGCCTCCTGAGGCTGACCCCCGGACAGGTCGTGCCCGTCAGACGACTGGCTGCTGATCTGTTCCTCTCGCCCGGGGCGATCTATCGATACGTCGCAGATCGGGCTGAACTCGACCAGCTCACCGAGGCCCGTTGCGGCGAGTTGTTGATGCTGGAGTTCACCCAAAAACGTCTCGACGTCACGCCTCTCGAACACGCAATCCATTCCGCTCCGGGGTGGCTGTGGATGCTCACCGATCCCGCGCGTTCGCATCGGCGCACGACCAGCACCCCGGTCTTCCTAGTTGAGAAATCACCATCAGCGATGGAATATGGGGCCGATGATCTGCTGCTTGGCTTCGTAGGAGAGATATGGCGACTTGCGCCGTCGTTGACCGAGTGGATCGAAACCATCGATCGGGTGGTCGACGATCTTCATCTCCTGGTCGGGCTTGTCGGCGCTCGCTACGCCAGCCCGGCTGTCGAACCTCAATTCGAACACGCCGCAGCGATCGCGGCCGAGTTGATCGAACTAACAAGGTCGGGCGGATCTCACATCCGAACGTTCGTCACGTTGTTGCTCGAAACTGGACGCCCGCCGACCATGCGCGAGATGTCCCAACGGCTCGGGGTCGCCGTCGGAACATTGTCGGCCGCCACGAGCCAACTTGATCTCCTCAATCAGCTTGGCACTGCAGTGTTCGATGGGGTCCAGCGACACCTTCGACGTCTGGCGGTGAGCTGCACTCCGACCGAGGTGTTGAAGGTCTACTGGCAGTTGGAGATGTACGCCCATTCGCAATTCGTCAGCCTCTTCCAACGTAGTGCGCTGCATTCGACGGCCGGGCGCGATCATCCCGTCTTCGCCGATGTCGACCACCTCGTCGGTCAGACGAGAAGCCTCGGCTGCTTTCCATCGATGACGAATATGGAGCTACGACTTGTCCTGACCGGCTTCATCCGTCGCACCGGTTTCAGCATGGTCGACGCCAATACATGGCAACGCGACACCGCGAACGTGGTGGCGGCGTTCCTCGAGGTGTTGGCCGGGCCCGTTCAGACTGTGGACACCGACTGAACCTCCCGGCAGCGGCTGTGGGTCGCAACGCCAACAGCAGGCCGTCGAGGGTCAGAGTGAGATCGACAGTGCCACCCGTGTGCTGGCGACCGGCGAGAACGTGGCGTACGTTCCCGCCGGTTCTCATCGCAGGCTGATTGCGATTCGCCGACGACGACGCGACGTCGCCCTAGTTGCGATGCCGAGGGCGAGGAGCAGCCCGCCGATTCCCAGGATCCGCAGGATGTCGGCACCGGTGTTCGGCAGCGCGGCCGCCTTCACGACGGGCACCTTGGCCTGGCTGGCGTTGTTCGGAGACACCACATCGAGCCGTGGCGACGACACGGTCGCACCGTTGACGATCTCTCCGGACGCCCCGTTGCTGACCTTGGCACTGATCGTCAGATTCGGCAGGGAGGTTCCGGGTGCAAGGTCCAGTTCCGTGGTGCAGGTCACGATTTGGCCGCTCGCAGTACACGTCCAGCCGGTTCCCGACGCTTCGACGAAGGTCAGCTCGGCGGGCAGCGTGTCGATCACCGTGATCGTGCCTATTTCGGCATCGGGCCCGTTGTTCGATACGACGATCCGCCAGGTCGAAACCTGTCCGGCCACCGCCGTGCCGATGGCGGTCTTCGACAGCGTCAGGTCGACGGAGTAGCGGTACACACCGCCATCAATCGTCGGGTTGATCTGCACCGCCGTCGTCGTGCCGTCACCCGCGGCCGTCGGACGCATGTCAGTGCCGCCGACGGTCAGGTCGAACAACCCGGTCAGGCCCGTGACGTCGGGATTCGAGTCGTCGGCCGACGTGGTCCCCGACGCTGACGGTGTCGTCAGGTCATACCCGACGGGCAAGGTCGTAAAGGC
>JANNNL010000696.1:0-1939 GCA_031398525.1 Actinomycetes bacterium
CGACGGCATCGCCACGCTGCATCCGTGACGGGAGACGACGATCGCTCCAACCGCGTTGCCGCGGCGGGCGCAGGCGTCGAGCGGCATGTCGCGGAGCCAGCCCGACAGGAAGCCCGAGAAGAACCCGTCGCCCGCCCCGACGTTGTTGACCACATCGACGGGGAACCCCGGCTCGACCGGGTGCGCGTCGAGATCGTCGGGGATCGGGCCCTCGATCACCAGACAGCCTTGCGCCCCGACCTTGGCGACGATCGTCGCGGCCGTCTGCTGCCGGATCGCCACGAGGGCCGCGTGGAAGTCGGTCGTGCCGCCGGCAATGCGGATCTCTTCGCGGGTACCGACGATCAGGTCGCAACTCGGAAGTACTTCGTGCAGCCGCTCGGTGACGGGGCCCGACATCACCAACATCTCGTTGCCCCCACGGAACGACGACAGACCCCACAGCACCGGGCGGTAGTCGACGTCGAGCACCACTTTGGTTCCCGCGGCGCGGGCCAGTTCGATGAGCCGCATCGTGGTCGCCCGCACCGTCTCGTTGGCCAGAAACGATCCGGTGACGAGCACCGCCTTCGCGGCGGACACGACATCGGCGTCGATGTCGTCGACCGCCGTGGCCATGTCGGACGAGTCGTGGTAGTGGAACAAGCGAGGGAAGTCGTCGCTCGGCCGGACCGCCAGCATCACCACGGGCGTGAGGCGCGATGCGTCGACGCGCATCATCTCGGTGTTGGCACCGGCCACGTTCAGCGAATGGCGCAAGAAGTCACCGTTCTGGTCGTCGCCAACCCGGGCCAACATCGCCGAGCGGATACCCAGCCGAGCCGACCCAAAGCAGATGTTCGCCGCGCTCCCCCCGAGATATCGACGGAACGAGTCGACCTCCGGCAGGTCGGCCCCGTGTTGCTCGGCGTACAGATCAACACACATTCGCCCGGCACATACAAGTTCGACAGGGGGGAGGGAAGCGTCAGACATCAGGCCTCGAAGATACTTCGCCACGTATCGCCACGGGCACCTCGTCCCATCTGGCACAGAACCGGCAACAGAACCGGCAACAGAACCGGCAGAATGTCGGCGCAATCGACGCCGATCTGCTCGACGTTCCATATGAGCCCTGCTCAAGATGTTCTTTTCGATGTGGGCGCGGCGCAGTTCTGATCTCAGCTGAACCGGCATGCCTTCTGGCAAACGCGGCCTTGGACGTCACTTGCGACGTGATACGACTGGGGGAATGAGTGCTGGATGGCGACACCCTGGGCGTACCGGAGCGGCCCTGTATGCGGTGTTGGCAGGCATTGTCGGGTCGTTGTTGGCCCTGGTCAGCCGGGTACAGGTCGAGCGCCAGCGGGGCCGTCGGGCGGTGGCCGCCGAGCTTCCGCCCGGACGGTTGATCGTGATCTCGAACCACACCAGCTACGCCGACGGCCTGCTCCTCGCTCTGGTCTGCCGCCGCCACGGACGATCGCTACGCCTGCTCGCCACGGCGGGAGTGTTCAAGGCCCCGGTGATCGGCACGTTGGCTCGCAAACTCGGGTTCATCGCCGTCGATCGAGGCACATCGACGGCGTCGGCGTCGCTCGACCGCGCGGCCGAGGCGTTGGCCGAGGGCGAGGCGATCGGGCTGTTCCCCGAAGGCCGTCTGACCCGCAATCCCCAGAAGTGGCCGGAACGGGCCAAGACCGGGGCCGTTCGCCTGGCGTTACGGACCGACACCCCGATCGTGCCGGTGGCCATGGAAGGCGCCCACCGGGTGGTCGGTGAACGACGGATTTTGGGCACCGTGCTCGGCAATATCATCCGTCGCCCCAAGGTCCGTACCAAGGTCGGAGCGTCCATCGATGTACGGGCGCTGGTTGAGTTGGCCCCAGGGGCCGAGGCCACTTCTGACCAGGTGCGCATCGCCACCGACATCGTCATGGAGCGGCTGATCGATCTGGTC
>JANNNL010000275.1:0-3927 GCA_031398525.1 Actinomycetes bacterium
CGTTGATTTCGGCGGTGATCGCCATCAGATCCATCACCCGGACCATCGCACCATTGGCCTTTTGCACCGTCTCGAGCTCGTGAACGAAATCCTCCAACGGGCGGCTGATCAGCTGTACGTATTGGAACAACAAGAAGGCCGTGCCGATCGAGATTGTGCCTCGGGCCACCAACAATCCGCTGGCCGCCAGGGCCACTGCGGAACCAGCGCCGATCGAGCTCTGCACTACCCACCACAACCGCAAAAAGGCCCGTTCCCGCTGAATGGCGCTGCGAACGACCGCCGCGCTCTCCTCGACGAATCTCCAGACGGCGTGAGCCCCGGCACCGTTCGCCCGAATGTCTTCGGCCGCGGTCAATCGTTCCTCGATGCCGCCGTACAACCGGGCATAGGTGTTCATCTCGTCGGATGCTTCGCTGACGGCTCGATGTCGACCCACCACGATCAGTCGTACAGTCAACGAGAGGTAGATCACGGCGCCGATCGCCAACCGCCAGTCCACGACTACCAGCACGACAAGCACACCGACGACCGTCAACACCGCACCGACGGCGCGGGGAACCACCCGGCCGAGAAAGTCCGATACGGATGTCACGTCACCATCGACCCGTTGAATCAGCTCACCCGGCGTATGAGTGCGATGAAACTCGTGGTCAAGGCCAAGAACATGGGCTGCCATGTCCATGCGGATGGTATTCGTTGTCCGCCAGGCGGTAATCGTGGCGAACCACGCGACCACCACTGAACACAACTGAGCACCGACCGCCACCGCCAAATAGCCCATCGCCAATTGGGCCAGCGCCCCACTGGTCGTGCCGGCTTCGGCGCGATCGAGGAGTGTTTTCACGATGAGCGGACCGATCAGTCCGAACACCGATCCAAGGGCGAGCAATGCTCCCAGACCGGACCAGCGCGCCCCATCGGGACGCAGCAACCCCAACAGGGCGCGCCATCGCGAGGTCACTGGTACCGACATCACCCCAGTCTTGTCGGATGTCTCCACCCCGGCCGCACGAATATTCCATGCTCGGCCACCACCGGAACGAACGCTCCTTCCGCCGGCGATGTACCTGTCGGACCACTCGGCACCCGATACGGTGGCGGCCGATGCAAGGCCCGACCCCCGTGAGTTCCGATGTGTATTACTCCGGGATGTATTGGAACAACCGCGCCGAGGTCCTCGCCTACATGAACGAGCGGGCCACGGGCGACCCAAACGTGCAGTGGTGGCAGCACCTGATCGCCTGGCGAGGACGGCCCTTCAAGCGGGCGTTGGCGATCAACTGCGGCAACGGCTGGGTGGAGCGCGACCTCATCACCTTCGGCGTGATCGAATCGGCCGTTGGCATCGATTTCAGCGCCGAGCTGCTGGCGACGGCACGTTCCGCAGCGGCCGAGCAGGAGCTGCCGATCGAGTACGTCGAGGTCGATATCAACACCTACGACTTCGACCTCGAAGGCGTCGATCTGGTGATCAACTTCGCCGCGGCTCACCACATCGCGTCGATCGACCGAGTCTTTCGGCAGTTGGCCCGACTTCTCGGCCCCGACGGCGTATTCGTCTCGTACGACTACGTCGGCCCCCACCGCAACCTGTACTCGACCGACCAGTGGGATGCGGTCTGGCAGGCGAACCAGGCATTGCCGATCGAGTTTCGGCGCGATTTGCACTACGCCCATGTACCGACGATGTTGGCCCACGACCCGACCGAGGCCATCCATTCCGAGTTGATCGTGTCGACGATGAAGCGCTATTTCGACCTGCCCGTCGAGCAGTACCTCGGTGGCGGGGTGGCCTACGAGTTGCTGTCATTCAACCCTGCGTTTCATGATCCCGAACGAGACTCGTCGAGCCTCATCGATCAGGTGCTGGCGGCCGATGAGGCCTACCGGGCTGTGGATCCGGCGGCCAATAGCCTGTTCGCCTACCTCGTGGCCGTGCCCCACGCACTCCCCGATGCGGCCCGCCTCGTCGAGTGGACCGCGGCCGAGGACGCTCGTGAGGCTTCTGCTCTCGCCAACGGAGGTCGGTACTACCCCCCCACGATGGTCGAGGAGTTGTACCAACGGATCTACGAGTTGGAGGCTGCGGCGGCTCACAGTCCAGTTCCCCACCCTCCCACAGTCCAGTTCCCCCGAGCGGCTCACCTCGCCCGACGACTGCGACGCCGCCGGGCCTGAAGCCGCAGCCGATCAGGCGTGAAACCGAGCGGGGCTGAGCATTTCCTCGGTGACCCCGCGGGCAACCACGTGATCAGGGAATCGACCCTCGGCGATCAGGCCGCTCATCGACGCGGCCATCGCCGGTGAGGTTTCGATGCCCCACCCGCCCTGCCCACACAACCACCACAAGCCGGCGACATCGGGGTCGGCGCCGCAGACCGGGGTGCGGTCGGGGGCAAACGTTCGCAAACCGGCCCATGAGGCCTTCAACGACCGCAGATTGAGGGTGGTGGTCCGGTTGACCTCCTCCATCACATACGCGATATCGAGCTCCTCGGGGCGGGCATCGCAGGGCTCGCTGGGGTGCTCATCGGCGGGCGAGCACTGAATGTTGGGACCCTCGGGTTGCCAGTAGTACTTCTCGTTGATGTCCGACACATGGGTGCCGAACGGCTCGATTGCGGCAGTGGTCGGGCACACCGCCATCGTACGCCGCTTGGGCTGCAGTCCGAGGGGACGAGCCCCGGCGCGGGCACCGAGCACGTCGGTCCACGCACCGGCGGCCAGCACCACTTGACCAGCCGAGACCGTACGCCCCGAATCGGAGGTGACGTCGAAACCGCCCGTTCGCCGGTCGATCGCCACCACGTCGTACCACTTTTCGATCTCTGCACCCGCGACGATTGCCCCCCGTACCCACCCTTGATGGAGCGACATGACGTCGATGCTGCAGGCGGCGCGCTCCAGACACGCAGCGGCGAACACCTCGGGGCGCAGCTGCGGACAGAGGTCGACTGCACCATCGACACCGACGTCTTCCACGAGCGGGGTCGCGGCGACCATGTCGGCGACCATCTGGACGTCGTCGGGCTCGGCGACGAACAACGACAGGCGAGGCGTCAGAATCTCCGAGGTGTCAAGCACCGTTGGCGCGGCATCGAGAAACGCCCGGCTTGCCGACAACAAGCCCCGCACGATCGGCGGTCCGTAGCTCTCGAGGAATAGCGCGGCGGAGCGGCCGGTGGTGTGATACGCCAGCTGACTTTCACGCTCGACCAAGAGCACCTTGCGGCCCGCCATCGTCAACTCGTAGGTCACCGAGACGCCGGCAATACCGCCGCCGATCACAACAATGTCGTAGGTCGCTTCGCTCACGCCCATGAAGGTAGCGGCTCTACTCCATCGCCCACGATGACCTGCTCGGTTAGAGCCCGAGCAACTCTTTCCACCGCTGCGGGAACGCCGCTTCGACCTGCTGGGGCGTCATCCGCACCGTGGCATCGGGTACCTGGTCGACGATGGCTCGGGCCTCGGCATAGTGCTGAACATTCCCCACTCCTTCGAACATCCGACGGCGCAACGCCACCAGCTCGGTCGGCGGCTCGGCATGGAGAAATCCCCACGCGAACGCGGCGACCGTGAGATCGTGCATCACCGGGGCACGACCGAACACCGACGCGCGCCGCAGGGCAACGCCGAGCAGACCCTGCACAACATCGTCACGATGTTCGCCGAGCTGCAGTTTGAGCTGCGGCGCAAACCGCTTGGCCAAGCCGATCGCGTAGCCCTGGTCGGGCCCCTGATAACCGAGACCAACCCCACGTGGTTGCCGACCATCAAGTTCGCCCGGGCGACCTGGCGACCAGGACACGGGAATGTGATCGGGAGACGCGTAAGAACGAACCGGCGCAGTCGAGTCCGTCGGTACAAAGGGGGGTGCAGCCATAGCGATGCCAAATGTACCCGCTTCGACCCTGACGGCCG
>JANNNL010000345.1:0-6449 GCA_031398525.1 Actinomycetes bacterium
CTTCATCCACTGCGGTGAGTCGGTGACCCGCACGCCCGACATCACCGTCGCGGTGAAGCGACCGCAGCGATCACCGTCGACGATCGTCACCGGACATTCGATGGTGTCCCCCGTCGCTTCCACTACGGCGGCAGCCGGGTGCATCGGTACGCCCAGGTGGGATGCCAGATCGCGGGCGACTCCCAGGTGCCCCCAGCAATCGGGCCGGTTACGAGTGAGATCGAGCTCGAAGACCGTGTTGGTCGCGAGGCCGAGGGCTTCGCCGTACGGCAGGCCGAGCGGCGTGTCAGTCGGCAGAATCAGGATTCCACTGCTGTCGCCGGCGAGGCCCAACTCGTCGGATGAGCAGAGCATCCCGTCGGAGTTGATCGCAAGAATCGGACGAGGCTCGATGCGACGACCGTCGGGCATCTCGGTCCCCGGCGTGGCCAGGGGAATCACGTCTCCCGCGGTCATGTTGAATGCGCCACACCACACGTGGCGTTCGATACCGTCGCCGGCGTCAACGAAGACTCGGTGAACCTTCGCCGCGTCGGGGTGCCGCTCGGTGCGCAGGACGCGGGCGGTGATCACGCCGGGCACCGACGCACCAACCGTGCGCACCTCCTCGACGGCCAGGCCGAGGGCGTTCATCAAGGTGGCCAACGTGTCCGCGTCGTCGCCGAGCGGGGCGAGGTCGTTGAGCCAGGAAAGTACGACGTCCATCTCTACGGTCTTTCTTAGAACTGTTCCAGGAAGCGGATGTCGTTGGTGTACATCTCGCGTATGTCATCGACGGCGTGGCGTTCTTTGGCCATTCGGTCGATGCCGAAGCCGAAGGCGAAGCCGCTCCACTCCTCGGGATCGAGGCCACCGGCGCGGAGCACCTCGGGATGGACCATGCCACAGCCGCCCAATTCGAGCCATTGGCCCGTTGGGGTGCGAATGTCGAATTCGGCCGACGGTTCGGTGAACGGGAAGTACGACGGACGTAAGCGGGAGGTGAACTCCCCACCGAAGAACGCCTTGGTGAACGCTTCGATCGTGCCGGCCAGGTCGGCCATCGTGATGTCGCGATCGACGACAAGGCCCTCGATTTGGTGGAACACCGGCATATGCGTGGCGTCGGGGGTGTCGCGGCGATAGACGCGACCAGGGGCGATGATGTAGATCGGCGGGGCCTGTGACTCCATCACCCGGATCTGCACCGGCGACGTATGGGTTCGCAAGACCACGGTTCCCGGGTCTCCATGGTCAACGAACAACGTGTCCCACATGCCCCGCGCCGGGTGCGAGTCGGGCATGTTGAGGGCACCGAAGTTGTACCAGTCGGTCTCGACCTCGGGTCCCTCGGCCACTTGGAAACCGAGACCGAGAAAGACGTCCTCGAGCCGCTCCCATGCCTGGGTGACGATGTGGGCGTGCCCTCGCGTCGGCGTGGAGATCGTCTCGGTCAGGTCGAGTCGCTCGGCGGCCAACTGGGTGGAACGGGCCGCATGGGCCAACGTCGCTCGACGAACGGCCAACGCTTCGGTGACCGACAGGGTCGCGGCGTTGATCGCCCGGCCGAGCTCCTTGCGATCGTCGATCGACTCGATCGAACCAAGCCGGGTCTTCGCCAGACTGAGGTCACCCCGCTTGCCGAGCAGTTCAGTCTCGGCCGCCGCGAGATCCGCGAGATCGTCGATTGCTGCGATCCGCGCCAGTGCGCCATTGACGACGGTGGACAGATCAGGTGTCATCAGAAAATCCTTGGAAAACAGGCCACAACAGCAGAGACTTGGGCGAACGAATAGGACGACGGGACAGTGGAGCCCCCGGGCGATCTCGTTCGGTGGTGGCGTTCAGCATTCAGGCAGCCGGAAACGCTCCCCGGAGAATCGCCGGGGACAACGAAATCGACTGGGCAGGCGAACAGCGCGCACGCCTCCAGCGTAGCGGAGCCGTCTTCGTTGCCCCGGCATCGATTACATGTCGTCGTCGCGTCGGGCCCGGGCCGCGATGCGCGCAACGACCTCGGGGCGACGAAGCGGCGGTACTGACGTCGGCGGTTGCCGACGGGGCCCGAGGGTGGCCAGCAGCTCCGTGGTCGCCTCGGCGATCCGATCGACGGCCGATTCGAATGCAGCAACATTTTTCGGAGCGACCGTGCGCAGACCGCTCACCTTGCGGACGTATTGCAACGATGCGGCGCGGATCTCAACCTCGGTTGCCCCGGGCTCCAATCCGTGAAGAATAGTGATGTTTCGGCACACGTCAACTGACGGTAGCCGACCCTTATGGATCGATCGCCGCCCTCGGTCGGACGGGCGCCCGTGCTGGTCAGTGAAGAATGTCAGTCGGCGGCTGGATACTCATTGCCCGTCAGCGTTCGATGCCATCGCCCCGTGATTGCGAAGGCGTGGACCTCGCCGGTGAGCGCCCAGCCTGCACCAACCGACACACCCGGTGAGCGCTGGCGAATCAGGCAAGTCGGTAGACGTTCAGATCGACGCCCAAGGCGTACAGCCCCTCACCGTTGATCGCCACCTGCGCGGCGGCAACGGGAATTCCGACGACCGGTGACCACACACCATCGGCGCCGAACGTTGCCACCGTGCCGTCGGGAAGCACGGCCGCCGCGACACCTTGAGGACTCACTGCGATTGATGTCGCCTGATCGCCAGCCTGCTGCCACTGCCCCGGGCGGCCACGATAGATGTTGCCATCGGCTCCAACTTTCCAGAATTGGCCAGCCGCTTGGACGGCAATCCATCGGGCCGGTTCGTCGGTAATGATCTGGCCGTTCTCTCGAATGACCACGGTATTTCCGCCGTCGGGGTTGATCGCGGCGACCGTGCCGTCGGCCGATGCGGCAAGTGAAGTCGGCACAAAGTCGAACAACTTCTTGCGCTTGGAGCCATCCCACTCGAACGTCGCCTTCTTCCCGGCCGCCACGTAACGACCGGCGGAGATGACCGCAACCGGCCCGACGTAGTCGGCACCGGGACCCGACTGATCGTCCCACTTCCGATTTCCTGAACGCTTCGACACCTTGCCGTTCTTACCGACGCGGACCACTGTGCCATCTCCCGCGACCGCGAGCCCGACGGCGCCGCTGACCTCGTGACGCCATGGCAGCAGCACCCACTCGTCGGCCGTCTCCGGCTCGGCCGCGACATCGATGAGCAGCGAGTTGCCTTCGACGACCGCTGCCGACTCCGCGATCGCCACGACCTCCGAAACTGCGACCTCGGGGGTCGCGGGGGCGGCCTCGGGAGACGCAGCTGCGACCTCGGCGGCCGCCGGATCGGCACCGGCAACTCGGGCCGCGAACGCAGTCCCCGTCACCGTGATTGCCACCCATGGCGATGTACGAGCCGCGAGGTCGGCCGAGCGGGCCTGAATCTCGATCTGCCCAACCGGCGACGGCAAGCCATTGACGGTCCACACGCGGCTGGTCCCGGAGATTCCCTCTGGACCGAGCACCGCTTCCCACTGGTAGGCCGTGGTTGACAGGCTGCCATTCGCCTGCACCCACAAACCGCTCGCCGTGTCCTTCAACCGCAGCCGAACCCGCTTGATTCGGTAGTCGTCCAGGGCCGTCCCGGTGACGGTCTGCAGAATGACCGACGCTCCGGCGGTCGGGCTGACGACGCTGAGAGTCGGCGCCGCGAGTTCCCTGGGCTCCTTGGAGATTCCGAAGTCGAACACGGCGCTGCGCCCGACATTCAACCCACGAACCAGGCTCCCGTCGTGGCCCATGATCAAGCCGCGATCGAACGTGCGCAAGAACTGCACGCCACGAGTCGAGTCGTTCGAACCCGGGTTCCACGCCACGGCCCGCCCGGTCGGCAGGTCGATCGCGCCGAGGTGATGTCGTAGGGTCGTTTGGGGTTGGAACACCCCACCACCGGTCGCCGCGCAGCTGTACTGGTTGCCGCCCGCGGCATTCGGCCAGTACATCGGTGCCGCGCTCGACTGCTGGCTTTCGGTCCAGCAAAAGTGTCCGCCCATGTACGTCGCCTGATCTGAGACGGCGATGCCGTAGGTCGAGTCGAAGTTCTGTGTGACCCACAGCGGCTGCACCGCCTCGCCACCGTTGACGGGGAATGCGATGACGGTGTCGTGGAGGGGCGGGAAGTTGCCGATCGCATTCGAGAAGGCGATCAGCGAACCGTCGGGCGACATGTCGCCTTCGATGACCCCGACGAAGTCGGTCCGTCCGTTGTTCCGCGCCGGGTCCCACAGATCGGCCCGCCACGACGTCACCGTTGGCGTCGCGGAGATATCAATCACGGCAACACCCCATCGGGTCAGCCCCCCCACCCGGTCGCCACGGTGCTGAACGATCAGCTTTCCACCGTTGGGGGTGACATGGAGGGCGCGAACGGCAGGTCCCGTCGCCGTGTAGCAGAAGCCATCGGAGCGGCAACCTGATGCCCTCGAACCGGTCACCGTAATCGTGAAGCCGCCACTCAGCGACCCATTCTGGGCCGAGATCTCGGCTAGCCGGCCCCGCGGCTGCGAGTTCACCGTGGTGTACTCCCCACCGACGAACAGTCGGTTACCGGTTCTGGCGAGCGCGGTGACCTCACCATTCACTGAAGCGCTGAATCCGCTGACGAGCTGGCCGGTGATCACGTCAAGCTTGGCCAGGCGAGTGGAGGTGACCCCGTTGATCGTCTTGAACAGGCCACCCGCGTACACCGTTCCCGGCTGGTCGCCGGCCTCGAGTACAGACACCGGCCGGTCAAGCACCGGATGGAACGAGGTGGACAACTGGCCGGTGTCGACATCGAAAGCGGCAAGATACGGCTGATTCACCGACGAGCCATTTGGCAGAACGATCGTCGTGAACGTTCCACCGAGAATCAGAAACTGACCGACCCGTTCCGCTGCGTCGACGGAGCCATTGGAAATCCGAGGCCACCCGGACACGGGCGTCTCGGGAACAACTGCGCCGTGCACGGGGGGCGGTGCAGCCCCGGGCGCGCTGCGTGCACCCACGCCGACCAGACACGCACCGATGGCCGACACACTGACCACAATCCGAAGTAAACGTTGATGCTCCATGGCCGATCATTCCCCTGACAGTGCTGACGATCACGACAAGGTTAACAAATCAGCCGCCCATCGCGTTTGTCGCCTACCCAAAGTGGGCCGAGTCGAGTTGGCTAGGCCGAGGCGTGGACCGCAACCGACACGCTGACTCGAGATTCGGCCACGATGCACACACGTCCGCCAACGCCCGGACGGACGGTTAATCGGGTCGATGTCGCCCGCGCCGACTTCGTTGCCGTCAACGGAGTTCCGCGGCTCAGACCGGCACGGGTTCCACACGGCCAGATTGCGGCGCGTCCCGCCCCCGAACCTGTCAGCGTGACCGTGATATCGACAGACTTCGAGGTGGCCGGAACTCCGCCAACTCCGAGAATCGGCACACCGAACGCAACTCTGGCCGGCTTGGACGTCGTTGTTCTGAACACCTTGACGGCCGGATCGAACTGGCGGGCGCCGCCCGCCGCCGGGCTTCCAGTGGGAGCGGTTTTGCCGCCACAACCCCCGGCGCCGTTGATCACCGCAGTGGGGTTGATCGGCGGGCCGCCGAATGGGTGCACCTCAAAGTGCAGGTGGGGACCCGACGCCGCTCCCGTCTGGCCGACGAAACCGATGATCTGCCCGGCAACAACCCGTTGGCCGACGAAAAGTCCGTTGGCGAAACGAGACAAGTGGATGTAGGTGAAGTACGTTCCATCGGCCTGCGACAGTCGCAGATAGTTGCCGGCGAGTGACCCTGGGCGATCAACCACGATCTTGGAGATCATGCCATTGGCAACGGCCACGAGCGGCAGCCCATCACGGGCGATGATGTCAACGCCCTCGTGGCTGCGACCCCCGGAACGAGCGTCACCGTACGTATCGGAGTACGCGCACGCACCGATCACCGGGAACACCGAAATCGAGACCTGCGCGGCGGCCGGAATCGGGGCGGGCCGACTGGCGGCGACGCCTGCTCCAATCAAGGCAAACGCACTGAACAACAACCGTCGATTCATACCAGCCGACATCCGCCGTCCTCATTTCATCCTGCACCCGCCGGAGGAAACCCTGACAGAAGTGAGCCAGCACCGCTCGGCGAACGGGGCCGTATGGGCCGGATGTCCCCCCACTCCGCGACCGCGGATGCAGGCGCTCAGCGGGTTGCGGACCGCTGGCGGGCGACCTCGAAGCACAGCACCGTGGCAGCCATCGCAACGTTCAGGCTCTCGGCCCGACCACGGTGCGGAATCGTCACTCGCGCGTCAATCACCAGCTCATCGGGCACGCCGTGGGCTTCGTTGCCCACTACCACAGCCACCGGTTGGGTCCAATCGAAATCGGTGTACGGCACCCCGTCGTGCGACGACGTGCCAACGACCGTGACCCCGAGTGCAGAGATTTCGGCGATCGTGGCAGGGCCGAGCACGGAGCCGCGCTTGGTGCCGGCG
>JANNNL010000363.1:0-10106 GCA_031398525.1 Actinomycetes bacterium
CGAACCTCGATCTGGTGCACGCCGCGGCCATCCCTGAGGTGTTCCTGACCGCGTGGGATGCGCTGGTCGTGCAGGGCGGGTTGACCAGCGGTCGCTGGGCGCTGGTGCATGCCGGTGGCTCGGGCGTGGGTACGGCGGGAATTCAGATCGCCAAGGCAATTGGGGCGCAGGTGGCGGTCACCTGCTCGGCCGGCAAGGTCGACGCGTGCCGAGAGCTGGGGGCCGATCTGGTTGTCGACTACGGCTCGCAGGACTACGTCGCCGAGCTCAATCAGGCAACCGGCGGCGGCGGAGCCGACGTGATCGTCGATGTGATCGGCGGCGACTATGTTGCTCGCAACCTGCAGGCCGCCGCGCTGAAGGGCCGGATTGTCCAGGTCGGGACGATGGCCGGCGGTACCGTTCCCACCAACCTCGGGATGCTGATGTTCAAGCGCTTGACGCTGATCGGTACCGTGCTGCGAGCGCGTCCGATCGAAGAAAAGATCGCGCTGACCAGGAGATTTGCGACCGAGATGTTGCCGCTGTTTGATCGCGGATTGCTCCGCCCGGTGATCGACTCGCGCTACCCGCTCGACCGCATCGCCGAAGCGCACACGTTCATGGCATCCAACGGCAACTTCGGCAAGATTCTCATCGACGTGTAGCTCGCCCGACGGGGCGGCCGCGGCTCAGGCCAGCAGGTCGCCGATCAGCGAGACGCTGCCGCCGAACATCTCCGATGTCGGTGCGCCGAGCCAGCGTTCAAACACGGTTCCGTAGTACTGGTCGAACCCAATCGTTGCCTTCAGGTTGTCGGTTTCGTCCAGATCGTCGAACGACGGCAACTCGCCGTAGATGCCGTTGGCCACCGGGCCGATCAACAGTGCCGTCGATGCGGTTCCGTGGTCGAGACCGTTCGAGCCGTTGTCGTTGATCCGCCGGCCGAACTCGCTGGTGGTCATGATCAGCACACTGTCGGCCAGACTGCGGCGTTCGAGGTCAAGCCGGAATGCCTCGATGGCCTCGTCGAACCCGTTCATGATCTGGGCGTACGGGTCGAGATGGTTGTCGTGGGTGTCGAAGTTCTCGTGCATCGGTACGTGGACGACGCGGGTGAGGCTGTCGGAGGCGAACAGCCGAGCGGCGAATCGCAGGCCCTCGCCCAACGAGCTGCCCGGATACTGGATCGGCTCCTCGCCCGCTTCCTCGGCGGCGTACTGCGCCTGCTCGGATTCGACGAGCTTCGCGGCGAATCCCGCCGCCAGCCCATCGGCCCTCCGCATTTTGCCCAGCCAGCCGTCGCCACCGGCCGACGCGAATCGACTGAAGGCCTGTTGGAACTGATAACGGACGACATCGCCAGGGTCGGCGCCCGAGAGATAGCCCCCACCCGAGCCAGGCAGGGCCATCGTTGCGGCCCGGTTGGAACGGATGATCGGGTGGTTCGATTGCCCATGCGAGATCGCCACGGCGGCCGCCGCGGGGTCACCGATGAGGTCGGCAAGTCGGCCGAGTACGCCGGTGTCGTAGCCGTCGTTACGGGTGGGGTCGCCGGTCCACCAGCGGTTCTCCATATCGAAGTGGGACAGGTTGGGCGCGAAGCTGCCGACCCCTTGCACGACGGAGAAACCGCCGCGGTCAAACAACCGGGTCAGGCTGGGATGTAGGCCGTAGGTGTCGTCGATCACCTGCACGCTGTCGGCAGCGATCGAGGTGCGCTGCCGCCGGTCGTAGTAGCCACCGACCCCGTAGGGGACGACCATCGAGAAGCCATCGTTGCCGCCGCCCATCTCGATCACCACGAGACGACGCGCCGATGGGTCGGCGGTGGGCGGGATGGTGGCGGGCAGCTCGGCGACGGAGTCGGTCGACGCGCCGTCGGTGAGCGATGGTTCGGGATCGGTGTCGACCGAACCGTCGGTCGTCACCGGGCGGGGCTCGCGGATGACGGGCGCCGCTCCGGTTGGGCCATCTCCGGCGTTGCGGCCGGTCAGCCAGATGCCGCCGCCAACCGCCGCCGCACCGGCACCGGCGCTGGCCCAGCGGAGGAAGTCTCGTCGAGAAAAGCTGTTGCTCATCGGGTGTCTTTCGCTCGGAGGTCGTCGGTCAGGCGAGGTTGAACTCGGGGGTGCAGGGCACCAAAGCGTGGAGCAGGGTCGACTTCTCCCGCCGCCCATCGACCGAGTCGGCCGCGTCCTGCAGCGCGGCGCGGGTCTCGTCGGATACCTCGTACAGTCCGGCTTTCGCCAACACCTCGGCCACCGGATCGTCTGTCCCGAAGGTCGGGGTGTCACCGGAGTATTCCCAGGCCGCGGCTGCTTTTGCCATGACGGCACCGGCCGACACCCAGCGCTCATGGCCGGGCCAGCCGGCAACGTTCGGTGGCTCGAACGGCATGTGACTCAGCTCGTACAGACGCCATTCCTCGAACTCGGCATCGAGGAAACCCTGGGCGGCGGCGAACCATTCGATTCCGGTCCGCGGTCGGTTCATCCGCACCTCAAGGAACGACGGGTGACGAACTATGGCTTCGACCAATGGGCGAATCTCCAACCCGCTGTCGCGGAACCCCGAGGCCAACTCGGTTCGGCGATCGTCGGTTGGCGGCTCGCCGACGAGGAACTCGTACAGGCGGCCGACGATCCACGAGGCGAATGCCTCGTGTTCACAGACGGCGTCGACCACCTCCGCAGCCCGGCTCACCATGCGGCCGAGGAACTCCACCGGCTCGCTCGGCGCGAGCGTCTCGTCGAAGTACGTGCTGATGCCGCCGTCGTAGTTGACTCCCCACCCCGCGAGGGCGATGGACCCGGCGCGAACGTCAGCCTCGCTGTAGTTGCCAACGCCGAGCGCGAACAGTTCCATGAGTTCGCGTGAGTAGTTCTCATTCGGTGCCTCGGCCGTCGAACCGTTACCGTCGAGCCACTCGAGCATGGCCGGGTCGATGGTCATTGCCTGCAAGAACTCGCGCAGGTTACCGAGCGCGTGTTGGCGCATGGTGCGGTGCTGGATGAGCATCAGGCCGGGCTCGGTCTTGCTCAGACTCGACGTGAGATGACCGTGCCAGAACCACAGAATCTTCTCGGGGAGGGTGGCGTCACGGGAGACAAGAATCCGTCGCCACCAATTGCGCATCACGCTGTAGTCGTCGCCGGTGCCGAGTTGGGGCTCGTCGGGCGTCAGCGCGGGGGCGGCCAGGAGTTGCTCCAACGTGGCGGGAACGCCTTGGGCAATGAGTTCGTCGACCTGACCCGGGAACGGCCCGAACGTCAGGCGACGGAGGAGGTGAGCGATCAGGGCGGCATCTTCGGCCATGTCCGCATCGTATGGACTCGAACATGAACTGACGGTGAGGGTGAGCTTCACTCGAACTTCATGAAGGACCTGCGAGCATGTCGTGATGCGTGTTTTGCTGGTGGAGGATGACGTCTCACTCGGAACGGTGGTGCAGCGAGGCTTGATCGAAGAAGGACACGCCGTCGACTTGGAACGCACGTTGGCCTCGGCGCGTCGGGCGGTGGCGATCAACCCGTACCATCTCGTCGTGCTCGACCTTGGCCTGCCCGATGGCGATGGCCTGTCGCTGTGCCGTGAACTGCGCAACGCGGGCAACCCGGCGCGAATTTTGTTGCTGACGGCTCGGGATTCGCTCGGTGACAAGGTGGTCGGCCTCGACGCCGGGGCCGATGACTACCTGACCAAGCCGTTCGACTTCCCCGAACTCGCGGCGCGTACCCGGGCCCTGCTGCGTCGCCCGGAGGACGCCCGCTCGCCGTTGTTGACGGCTGCCGACATCACGCTCGATCCGGCGGCTCATACCGTGCGTCGGGCCGGCGTGACCGTGCCGCTGACCGCTCGGGAGTTTGCCCTGTTGCACTATCTGATGGACCGTCACGGCCAGGTCGTCAGCCGCACCGATCTGCTTGAAGCGGTGTGGGATGCCAACTACGACGGCCTGTCGAACGTCGTCGATGTGCACGTAGCGAACCTGCGACGCAAGCTCGACCTGCCGGGGAATCCGGCCCCGGTGGAGACGGTCCGCGGCGTCGGCTACCGCGTGGGGGGTCCGCCCGGATGAAGCTCGGTTCGCTGCGCCGCAAGCTCGCGATTCTGTTCGGCGTGATCTGCAGTCTGATGGCGTTGTCGCCGTTGATGTTGTGGAACACCGTGCAACGCGGCCGGATCGGCGTGGACATCGAGCGGCTGCTCGAGGTGCAAATGCAGCACCTGCAGGTCGCCGATTCACGGGGAGCCGACGAGCCCGTGGACTTCCCGGCGTGGTACGTCAGCGTGATCCCCGACGCGAGCTATGTCGATCCGCGCTCGGCCGGAGATGCGATCACCGGGTTGCCGGTGGAACGATGGTTGACCGAGTCAACGGGGCAGCCGTCGTTCCGCGAGATCTCGCTCGACAACAACGAGCGCTATCTCGGCTATGTGGTGCCGAAGTATGCGGATGAAGGTTGGGTGACGGTCACGAGCACCGCAGATCGCGACGATCGCCTGGCTGACCTGCGCTTACGCTCTATCTTGTTGGCGCTCGGCATCGTGGTGGCCAGCGTCGGGCTTGGTTGGTACGTCGCCGGGTTGGCGCTGAACCCAGCCCGCCAAGCGGTCAGCGATCAGCAGGGCTTCCTTGCCGACGCCGCCCACGAGATGCGCACGCCACTTGCCGTCATCCTCGCCTCGGGCAGCCAGGCGCTTGCCAAGCCGCGCACATCCGAGGAGTACGTGCGGTCTCTGTCCGAAATCCGCTCGGCCGCCGAGCGGGCGTCGGCCGGGGTCAACGAGATGCTCGACCTCGTTCGCTTCGAATCGGGTCAGGCGATTCCACGGCTCGCGCCTCTGAGGCTTGATTTGCTCGCCGAGGAGGTCGCCTCGTCGATCCGTCCCGAGTCGGGCGAAGTGATCGCCCACCCCGCCGACCCGGTGATCGTCGACGCCGACATGGCGCTGCTGCGCCAAGCGCTCGACAACCTGGTGCGCAACGCCACCCGGCGCGCCGAGCAGGTGGAGTTGGTCGCCGCGGTGATCGACCGCCATGCCGTGGTCGACGTGCTCGACAACGGTCCCGGCTTCGACCCACAAATCCTGCCTCGGGTCTTCGAGCGCTACCAGCGTGGCGATCGCCGCGGCGACGCCGGCATGGGCCTGGCCATCGTCAAAGCGATCGTCACCGCCCACGGCGGCACCGTCGCCGCCTCGAACCGCGACGAGGGCGGCGCGATGGTACGGATCACCATGCCCCTCAGCCGTAACATCGCCGGCTGATCGCGCCGCCTTGACGACCTTGACGGACTCGAAGCCTGAGTAGGTGAGGAGCCCGGCCCCTGGTTCGTGATGGTGGTGGCACCGGGCTGTCCATGCCGCTCTGCACGGAGTTGGCGATGATGTGGCCGCGGTACCCATTGCATCCGCGGTAGCGCCGGCGGACCCGGCGGTCCTCGGGTTCGTCCTAGTGGTCGATCACGCGGTCGGTGTGGGTGTCCCGGTGGAGGGTGAACCAGCGGCGGCAGCCGGCGGTGTGGAACCAGCGTTCGACGGTGGGGCCGTCGGGGTTGTCGTAGAGCCAGACGTGATGGATGTTGCGCTCGGCCGGGTCGGTGACGTCGTCGGGGATGCGGGGCATCTCGCCGCCGAAGGTGTATTCCTCGGTCGAGCGGGGGCCGCAGTTGGGGCAGGCGTACATGGTCATCAGCGAGTTCCTGTCGATCCGGCATCGGCAAGCACGTGGTCGGCGGCGAACCGGTCGAGGCCGAAGGCGCTGATCAGCGGGGGAGTCTGGCCGGTGGCGACTACTCCGGCCATCGCTTCACCGCCGGCCGGGATGCCCTTGAACCCCCAGGTGCCCCATCCGGTGGTGATCAGGAACCCGTCGACCCCCGTGAACCCCATGATCGGGGAGAAGTCAGACGACACATCGCAGATGCCGGTCCATTGCCGCAGCAGCCGCAGGTTGGCCATGAACGGCAGGTGCTTGATCATCTTCGACGCCACCGATTGCAGATTCTGATACGACGACTGGCGGGAATACGTCGGTTGGGGCTCGAACTCGGCACCCATCAACATCTGACCTCGGGCGGTCTGGGAGATATAGGTCTTCAACTCGGCTGAGCTGACGATCGGCCCGAGTTCCTGGGCGTAGGCGTTGGTGACGTAGGCCTGCAACGGGAAGGTCCGCACCGGCAGGCGCAACCCGGCCCATCCGGCGACGGTCGTTGCCCATCCGCCGACCGCAGAGATGACCGTCCCCGCCGAGATCGTGCCGGTTGGGGTAACGACGCCGGTGACCCGGTCGCCGTCCTTAGTCAGTCCCATGACCGGGGTGTTTTGCAGCACGTGGACACCGGCGCGCATCGCCCCCTGGGCATAGGCCCACACGACGCGATCATGGCGAGCCGACGCACCGCCCGGATGGTACGAACCGCCGACCACCGGGTAGCGGCCGCCGCCGGAGAGATCGAGTTGCGGGCAGAGGGCCTTCAACTCGGCCGGGCCGACGAGTTCGGTGTTGGTGCCGCAGGCGGTATTGAGCAGGGCCCGCGCTCGCTCGGTGCGCAGGCCCGACTCCGACGAGGCAAACCACATCAGGCCTTTGGCGTTGTGCATGATGTCGCAGCCGGTCTCGGTTTCCAGCCCGGCGTAGAGGTCCATGCTGTGCTGGTAGAAGCGGATCGCCTCGGGTACGCCGTAGTTGGCGCGGATGATCGTGGTGTTGCGCCCGGAGTTGCCCGAGCCGATGTAATTCTGCTCGACGACGGCCACATTGGTGATGCCATAGCGGGTGGCCAGGTAATACGCAGTGGCTAGCCCGTGGCCGCCACCGCCGACGATCACGACGTCGTAGGCGGCCTGGGGCTCATGCCATTCCAGCGAAAGGAGGGTTTCGACGAACTCGTTCATGCCGTGTGGCCTCCATGTTCGTGCGAATGCGTGAGGTAGGGGCGTCGTAGCACCGCCACTACCTCACGCATTGGGATAACCGACGCGATTGAGGCCGAGGCGGTCTTCGAGGTCGCGGACCTGGACGGTGTTGGTGATCACGGTGACGTCGTGGACGGTGAAGTGCAGCTTGCAGGGCACCGCGGCAACCATCCCCTGGGTGAACGCGGGCCGCTCGGTGGGCACGGGCCATTCGATGTGGGGCGCGACGCCGGTGGTGAACTGCGATGGCGTGAAGCACATCGCGCTGAACCCGGCCTCGGCCTCGATGATCGCGTGCTCGTCGTCGACGGCTACCTCGTCGGGGCGTAACCCGGCGATGAACAGGTCGTCGGGGGCGAATCGCAACGCGTTGGGGTAGGTCGCCTCTAAGAGAGAGAGGGCGGCGGGAGTCGCGACCACGCGAACTCCCGGGAGCGGGCTACATCCGGGCACGGAGACCCTCCGTGTCGTAGAAGGGAACATGGGCGATCGACGCCGGTCGACCATCGACGGTCAGCGGCCCGGGTGGTTCGCCGTAACGCAGCCAGGCGAGCATGACCGAGTGGCCGAGCAGCGGCGAGGCGAACGTGGTGGTCGCCTGGCCGACGATGTCTTCGCCACACCACACGGGTGAACCCTCGATCGGGGCCGGGCCGTCGACGGTCAACGCCACGAGTCGGCGCTGGTTGGGGAGGGCGTTGGTACGGGCCAGCGCTTCCTGGCCGAGGAAGAACGGCTTGTTCATCTTGACGGCCCAATCCATGCCGACCCGCCGCGGCGTGGTGTCCATGTCGGTATCCATCCCGATGATCACGTGACCCTTTTCGAGTCGCAAACCGAACAACGCCTGCAGGCCGTGAGGGCGGATGCCCCACTCGCGGCCCGCCTCCAGCAGCGCTCGCCACAACTCGACCGACATGTCGATCGGGTGGTGCAACTCGAACGAGGCCTCGCCGGTGAACGACAGGCGCATGATGCGGCACGACACCCCGGCGACATCGGCGTGGCGGTGCTGCAGGAACTTCGGCGGCTCATCGACCCCGAGTTTCTGAAGCAGTGCACCGGCTAGCGGGCCGGTGACGTTGATCGCTCCGAGCGACATCGTCCGATCGAGAACATGGATGTCGAGGCCCCACGATTCGATCCAGTCGCGGAACCACATCTCGGCGTTTGCCGCTCCGCCCGAGGTGAATGACAGCACGAACCGGGTGTCGGACTCGCGTAGGATCATGCCGTCGTCGAAGATGTGGCCACGCTCGTTGAGAAGCAGCACATATCGGCTGCGACCAGGGCGAATGTCGGCAACGGTGGTGGGGTAAAGGCGTTCTAGCGCCTCGACTGCGTCGGGTCCCGAGACGACCATCTTGCCCAACGTCGAGACGTCACCGATCGACACGCCCTCGCGAACCGCCCAGTACTCGGCGACGTGGTCGCCGTAGTGCCAGGGTCGCCACCATGCCCCGAAACGGTCCATCGTGGCCCCGAGCGCGAGGTGTTCGTCGTGCAGTGCGGTGTAGCGGAAGAAGTCGGCGTGCGTGTTGGCCGCGGCCTCGCCGAGGGTGATCTGGCGGGCGGCGGGGCGGCCGGTGAACGGCTTGGGGATCGCCCCCGACTTGGCCGTGATGTAGGCCCGCAGATGCGGCTGGCAAACGCTGCCCTGGCACGTGCCGGTGCCGCACAACGTTGCCCGCTTCAGCAGTTCCAACTCCTGGAAGCCGCGGCCCCACGCGCCGTCGAGATCTTCGACGGTCGTGAACCCGCAGGTACAGACGACGCCCTCGACGGGGACCGGCGGTAGCGCATACGGGTGGGCGGCGGCTCCCACCTTGCGGACGGCGGGGTCGTCGGTCATCCGGGCGAGCAAGTCACGTGGGGCGAGCCGAGTGGCGATGATGATCGTGTCGCAGCCGTGTTCGCGTTCGCCCTCGGGCCCGCGGGTGACCACCCCGGTCACATGGCCGTCGACCCCGGTGATACGCACCAAACCGTCGAGATCGACGGTCAACGTCACCCCGAGCTCGACTCCGGCGGCGGCGGCGATGGCCGCGGCCCGCTGGGTATAGATACCGCGTAGCTGGTTGCCGGGGCAGACCGGCTGGAGCTCCGACGCGCCGGTGGCGATGACCACTTCGTCGGCGTGAATGTGGCACATCGCCTCGGCGGTCCGCACGACCACGAGCGGCCCGGGGTAGACCGCAACCACTTCTTCGCCGCGAGCCGAATCGAGTAGTACGGCGTGGTCGCCGGCCGTGGCGAAGGCGGCTCGCCCGCTGGCCCCGCCGCCGATGACGGCGACGGCCGCGTGGGAGTGGCGTACGTTTACCGACGTCGCGGCCGGCTGCGTGGTGGTCGACGGATGGCTGCCCACCGGGTGGCGCTGCACCACGGTTCCCGGTCTGGCGGGGGATTGGCAAGTCCTGACCCAGGAGGTGCCGTTGACGGTGGCGACACAGTTCCCGCAGTCGCCGGCGAGGCACAGGGTGCCACCTCGCGCCGGGTGTTCACCCGATCGCAGGACGGCCAGGGCGACCGAGTCGCCGTTCTGAAAATCGATGGGCTGGCCATCTACGACGATTCGCACGGCCGTCACTGTACGCGAGTGCCCTATGCCCGAAGGGTTCGTGCTCCAACGTCGCGGACGTCATCGCTGGTGTCGCCGCGGGTGTCGCCGGGTGGGGGATCTGCGGCAAGCCGCCGTCGGTGGCGCCGGTCGCTCCACGATCGGGCGATCGCCATGCCGATGAGGAGCACGATGGTTGCCACGATGCCGTCGGCCAGCCAGTGATACGCAGTCAACGTGACGGCTAACACGGTGAACAGGGCATGGGCCGCGCCGAGCCAACGCCAGCGGCTGCGCCCGACCATCACCGTGGCGATTCCCACGACCATGGCCCAGGCGACGTGCATCGACGGCATCGCTGCGAGTTGCCCGGCCGTGTTCTCGCCGACTGCGTCGTAGACCCGCGGTCCGTAGATCGCCCCGGTGTCGATGAAGCCGAGGTCGTCATACAGCCGTGGCGGAGCGACCGGGACATACTGCAGGATCTGGCAGATCAGCGAAGTGAACGCCAATTGGTTGCGCCAGTAGGCGAACGACTCCCGGTGCCGCACATACAGCCAGATGAGGAAGATACCCAGGGGGAAGACGTGACAGACGATGTAATACCAGTTGAAGAACTTGACCGCCGGAATGCTGCGGA
>JANNNL010000386.1:0-2822 GCA_031398525.1 Actinomycetes bacterium
CAACGCGTGGGCGATCTCGTGCAGGGCGAGGAATCGCAGGGCGGTCTGCTGCGACTGCGAGGTGACCTCGGTGCAGTCAATGATCACCCGCGCCTGAAACTGGCCATCAGGACGTAGCGAGCCGAGCGTTAGGCCGGTCGAGTCGAGGCCGGTGGTCTTGGCCAACTCCGCTCGCTGGGCGGCGGTCGTGGCGATTGTCAGACTGATCTGCCCACCGAGGCGGGTGTGGAACGGGGCGACCCGTTCGCTGACCGCCGTGACTTCGCCGGCGCACCATTCGTGAACGCTCGCCGCGTTGGCGGTACTCGTGGGGAGCAGCACGGCGACCATGCCGAGCGCGAGGACGACGATTGCCATCCAAAACCGCACTGCGTCGAAGCGATGACGTGATCTGCCCACACCTAGCGAGATACCTGTCTTGTCGCGGTCGGCAATAATCTCTCTCAGTGAATGCACACCACAAATCTAGGGGCACCGTTATCGAAAATCGATAGTCCCCTTTGACTGTTCGTGGGGAAAGACCGCGCTGTGTTGATATTTCTCGCCAAGTGGCGATGTGGATTGTCAAGTTAGCTGTCGAACCCAAGCCCAAAGCGATCAAGCGACTTCAGCCAGAGGTTGCGCTTGCCCGTGCGATCTTCCCGATCCAGGGACCAGCGAGTGGTTTGGATCCCGATGAATCGGAACGGCTCCGGGGGAAACGGAAGTGGCTTGTCCTTGACGAACGATGTCTCGGTGGCTTTCGTCCGGCGGCCGTCAAGGATGTCGAGGCTGACCTCGGC
Source organism: Actinomycetes bacterium (assembly GCA_031398525.1). Lineage (GTDB taxonomy): Bacteria > Actinomycetota > Acidimicrobiia > Acidimicrobiales > Ilumatobacteraceae > JANMJD01. The sequence goes on from JANNNL010000386.1 coordinate 783, forward strand.
CCCGAACCGGGTGGCGGCAACGCCGAGCCCGGTGTAGCCGAGGGAGTACGCCACCCGACCACTCATCGCCGAGCCCCAGAACACGCAGAATCTGGTCGAAGTATCGATGACTCCGCCCCACGCGTGGGTGAATTTCACCCCTTCCAACTGCGGAAATGTCTCAAAGAAGTGGCGGGCCAGCTTCGCCCAGGTTTCGGGGCGTTGCTCCAGTTCGGAATTGACCTTGCCGCCGAAGTAGTAGATCGCGTCGTAGCCACCCCACAGAATCCGGTTGTCGGCGGTCAGTCGGTAGTAGTGGAACTGGTTGGGGATGTCCGACAGCCCCTGACGGCCGGTCCAACCGATCGAAGCCATCTGCTCGGCGTTCAGCGGTTCGGTGACGAGCACATAGTCGTAGACCGGAGCGATGTAGTGCTTCAGGCGCTTGAGGAGTGGCGGGAAGGCATTAGTAGCCAGTGCCACCCGACCGGCACGCACCCGGCCGAGTGGAGTGGTGACGAGCGCTCCAACCCCGTCTCGCTCGATGTCGGTCGCCTTGGTGTCCTCGAAGATTCGTACGCCAAGCGACTCGGCGGCGGCCTTCAGTCCCCAGGCCAGTCGGGCCGGGTCGACCATCGCGGCGCGGCCCTTACGCCACAGGCCGCCGGTGTACGCGGGGGAGTGGATCATCGACTGCATTGCGTCCTGATCAAGGAACTCGACGGCCTGACCGAGCTGGCGCAGGTGGAGGAAGTCCTCCTTCAACTCCGGCAGATACGACTTGGAGTGATACGAGGTGGCGACGTCGATGACCCCGGTGCGCTCGTAGTCGCAATCGATGTTGTAGCGGGTGATTGCCGCCTCGATCTCGTTGAGGTTGGCGAGGCCAAGCTCTTCAAGCAGCGGTAACTCGTCACCGAAGCGCTCCTGGCCGTTGGCCACGCCGTGGGTCAGGCTGGCCTCCATGAACCCTCCGTTGCGGCCGCTGGCGGCCGATCCGACCTCGTGAGCGTCGATGAGGATGACGTCGCGTGACGGGTCGCGTTCCTTGGCGATGATCGCCGTCCACAGCCCGGTGTAGCCACCGCCGATGACGCAGAGGTCACAGTTTTCGGTGCGCACAAGCGTGGGGTTCGAGTCGGGCTCGTCCACATCCTCGTACCAGTACGGATACGGATCGGCATCGGCGATCGCGTCGAGCCAGAAATCATCGTGTTCCGGATTCCCTGAAGCCATCAGGTATCACCCCTTCTCGCCTCCGATGGTAGCCGGGTGGCCTATGGAGTACGGGGAGTGACGACTTACCAGGGCGTTCGATCGGATCTGGTGCCAGAGTTAGACGACGTTACGAATTGCCGACCGTAAGCGCTGCGCGGCATCTGCGGGGAGCCGGTCCTGCCGCTCAAGGAGGCGGTTGATCGCGATGCTGCGAACGTGGTCAGCGCCGTACGTAGCACTGACTTTTGCGAGCCAGATGTCGCCTGCTTCGGCGTTCACGCGATGCCGGCGAAGATCTCGTCGAGCAGGTCATTCTCGGCGGCGATTCGAGCCTTGTCTGCATCGGTGAGTGCGGCATGCCACTTCTCGGCTTGTTCCCAAAATCGTCGTTCTTCTAGGGCGTCGAGTGCCTCGTTGAGCGTGTCGTCGAGCGTTGCGTCGGCGTTGCGGAGGTCGCGAGTGCGATCCCGAGTCGACGTCGACACCCTCATGCTGGTCTGAGTCTGCATGCGATCAGCAAACACGCTCGCCGGTCTCGGGTTCGCCGAGACCGCGACGGAGCCAGCGGCCGAACGGCCCGTAGTCGGGTCGACCCATGGCCGAGCGGCGGCGTTCCCACCAGCCCCAACCGAGGAATGATGCGGCGACCACGAGCCAGCCGCCAAGGACGTCGGCGACGTAGTGCTCGCCGAAGTAGACCAGCGTCGCGGCCATCAGGATGGGGAAGGCACCGAGCGCAACCTTGGCGATCGTGGCGAATCGGCCGCGAACGAACGGCAGCAGGAACAAGGGCACCAGCAATGCGAAGCCGGCGTGGAGCGAGGGCATCGCCGCGGTGGGGTT
>JANNNL010000412.1:0-10526 GCA_031398525.1 Actinomycetes bacterium
GGTCAACGCACCGCGGGTCATCAGCAGTTGCTTGCCCACCTCGACAATCTCGATCAGCTTGGTCGGGTTGCTGTCGAGGTCGACCATGTTGCCGGCCTCTTTGGCCGCCTGGGTTCCGGTATTCATCGCTACGCCGACGTCGGCTTGGGCGAGCGCCGGTGCATCGTTGGTGCCGTCACCGGTCATTGCCACCAGGTTGCCGCCGGCCTGCTCTCGCTTGATCAGCGCCATCTTGTCTTCTGGCGTTGCCTCGGCCAGGAAGTCGTCGACGCCGGCTTCATGAGCGATTGCGGCGGCGGTCAGCGGGTTGTCGCCGGTGATCATGACGGTGCGTATGCCCATCGCCCGAAGTTCGTCGAACCGTTCGCGCATGCCCGGCTTCACGGTGTCCTTGAGCCGAATGACCCCGAGTACCCGCCACACTTCGCCTGGTCGCTGGTCGATCACGACGAGCGGTGTTGCTCCGTCGTTGGAGACCTGGTCAACGATGGGGCCGAGTTCGAGCGGTACCTGGCCACCCTCGGCTTGTACAAACCGTCGAACCGAGTCGGCCGCGCCCTTGCGAACTCGGCGACCGTCGGCCAGATCCATACCCGACATGCGGGTCTGGGCGGTGAATGGGACCAGAATCGCACCGGACTCCGACCGGCGCTCGAGGTGAAAGTCGGCAACGGCGAGGTCGACAATCGAACGACCCTCGGGGGTCTCATCGGCCAGCGACGAGACAAAGGCGCTCTCGGCGAGATCGGCCGCGTCCAGGTCGTGAACAGGAATGAACTCCGCAGCCTGCCGCGATCCGTAGGTGATTGTTCCGGTCTTGTCGAGCAGCAATGTCGTGACATCTCCCGCGGCTTCGACCGCACGGCCCGACATCGCCAACACGTTGCGCTGCACCAATCGATCCATCCCGGCGATGCCGATCGCCGACAGCAATCCGCCGATGGTGGTCGGGATGAGGCACACCAGGAGCGCGACCAACACGATGATGGTCTGCTCGGCCCCACTGTAGATCGCGAACGGCTGCAGGGTCACTACGGCCAACACGAAGATGATCGTCAAGCCCGCCAACAGAATCGACAGGGCGATCTCGTTCGGGGTCTTCTGGCGATCGGCGCCTTCCACCAGCGCGATCATCCGGTCGAGGAATGTCTCGCCCGGCTGGGCTGTGATGCGAACGACGATCTCGTCGCTCAGGACCCGGGTACCGCCGGTGACCGCCGAGCGATCACCACCGCTTTCCCGAATCACCGGGGCTGATTCGCCGGTGATCGCCGACTCATCGACAGTGGCGATGCCCTCGACGATGTCGCCGTCACCGGGGATGATTCCGCCGCTCGGACCGTTGGCGGCGACCACACAAAGATCACCAACCTGGAGCAGTGCGGAAGATCGTTCCTCGGTGGTGCCGTTGGCGAGGCGAACGACCGCCACCGTGTCGGCCTTCGTTTGGCGAAGGGCCGCAGCTTGCGCCTTGCCTCGGCCCTCGGCCATTGCTTCGGCAAAGTTGGCGAACAACACCGTGAACCACAGGAAGCCGGCGACCAGTCCCGAAAAGGTGTTCTGCTGGGCGGTGCTGTCGCCAAGATCCCGTAGAAACAGGACTGTGGTGAGCACCGAGCCGACCTCGACGATGAACATCACGGGGTTGTTCGCCATCGAGCGGGGGTTCAACTTTTTGAGCGCGTCAACTGCGGCCGAACCGATGATCGCCCGATCGAAGACCGACTTCGACGCCGGTGTCTTGACCCGAACCTTCGGCGGTCGGGCATCACGGGGGGTGAGAGTTGCATTCATGATCGCCTCACAGTGAGAGATGTTCGAGAATTGGGCCGAGCGCCAAGGCCGGGAAGAAGGTCAGGCCGGCGACGACGAAGATCACGCCGATCATCAGCAGGCCGAACAGTGCGTTGTGCGTCGGCATCGTTCCCGAGGTCATCGGCACCCGGGGTTTGGCCGCCAGCGATCCTCCGATGGCGAGCACCGGGATGATCGTGAAGAACCGGCCGATCAGCATCGATATGCCTTGGGTCACCGTGTACCACTGGGTGCCGGTTCCCTGATAGGCGAACGCCGAGCCGTTGTTGTTGGCGGTCGACGCATAGTTGTAGAGCACTTCCGACAGGCCGTGCGGGCCCGGCTGGTACGTCGCTGCGGTACCGGTCAGTACCGCCGCGGCGGCGAAGGTCAGCAGCGCGAAGGGCATCGTCAGGATGTACAGCGTCACCAGCTTCATCTCTGTCGCCTGGATTTTCTTGCCGAGGAACTCGGGGGTTCGACCGACCATCAACCCGGCGATGAATACCGCCAATAGCGCCATGATCAATACTCCCGACAGGCCAACCCCGACGCCGCCCGGCGAGATCTCGCCGAGCATGATGTGCAACATCGGTGCCAGCCCACCAATTGAGGTGAACGAGTCGTGCATGCAGTTCACCGCGCCGGTCGACGTGCCGGTGGTGGCAGCCGCAAACACGCCGCAACTGGCGGCGCCGAAGCGCACTTCCTTGCCTTCCATGTTGCCGCCCGACTGCGCGGCTGAAATGCCTTGATCGACACCCAGTTCGGTGAGGCGGGAGTTGCCACGCTGCTCGGCGAGTGCGCTGAACCCGGCGAACGCCACCAGGATTCCGACCATCACCGACAACAGCAGTTTCGTTTGCCGCTTGTCGTTGACGAGCCGACCGAAGGTCACGGCCAGGGCCAACGGGATGAGCAGGAGCATGTAGATCTGCAACATGTTGGTCAGACCGTTCGGGCTCTCGAACGGATGAGCGGAGTTGGCGTTGTAGTACCCACCGCCGTTTGTTCCGAGTTGCTTGATCGCTTCCTGCGATGCCACCGGACCGCCGGGAATCGACTGTTCGCGGACCTCGGTTGCCGAGTCGATCGTCGTCGCTGTGGTGTGGCCCTGAAGATTCTGGACAACTCCCTGCGACATCAAGACGACGGAGAACAACAACGACAGGGGAATCAACAACCGGACCAGGCCGCGGGTCAGATCGACCCAGAAGTTGCCAAGGTCTTGCGAACCGGTCCGGGCGATACCTCGGATGAGTGCGATCGCCACGGTGAGGCCGACGGTGGCCGACACGAAGTTCTGCACGGTGAGACCGACCATCTGCGAGAGGTGACTCATCGAAACCTCGCCCGCATACCACTGCCAGTTCGTGTTGGTCACGAAGCTGATCGCGGTGTTGAACGCGCCGGTCGCCGGCAGTCCCTCCCGGTCGGTGGGATTGAACGGCAGCACCCCTTGCAGACGCAGGAGCGCGTAGAGGAAGAGTACGGACACCACGCTGAACGAGAGCAGCGACATGGCGTATGTGCTCCACCGCTGCGACCGTCTCGGATCAACTCCCACCAGGCGGTAGATCGACCGCTCAACCGCGACGAAGACTCGGTCTCCCGGAGCGCTGCCGTCGTCGCGGGCCCCAAAGACGTTGCCGATGTATCGGCCGAGCGCTGGCACGGTTGCCGCCAGCGCTGCGGCCAGGACGAGAAACTGAAGGATGTTCTGCCAGCTCATCAGAATCGCTCCGGAGCGATCAACACCGCAATGAGATACGCCACGGCGAGCACTGCCAACCCGAGGCCGATCCAGTTGTCCATTGCTGCGGCGATCATCACGACTGGCTGCTCACCGAATCGTGGGACGTTGTCGAGTCGCCGGGGGGCGACGACTCGACAACAGCAACGGTGCCGACCACCCGGTCACACCACGAGACATAGGCGATGCACAATCCAGCAAAGCCCAGGAGACTAGAAACGAGAATCACGTCGGTCATGGGGTGAGGTATACCCAGCTTGTGAAGCCCCAGCCGGGCCTTCACAGTTTCTTCTCGCCTCAACCCCCAAAGCTCACAAAATCAAAACGACTGGCGCCGTAACCAGCCTGCTACCGGGGCTACCGGGGACGGTGGATAGTCGAGGTCAGTCTTCCGTACCGGACCATTCTTCGTCTTCGTTGTCCTGGGCCCGTGCCCGTTGGTGAGCGGTGTCCACGGCGCGTTGCGCCTCTTCCCGCGTCCCAAACGGACCAAGCACGTCGAGTCCTCGACCGCGATTCTCGTCGGTCTCGACCCGTCCGGTCGAAGTGTTGTACCAAAATGCCATGCGACCGGATTACCCGGACGACGTGATTCCCAAACCGCCGGTCGCCGATGCCCGACTACGGAGCGATTTGTTCTGACACCGCTCGCCGTTGATCCCCACCAGGGTCGAAGCGTCAGGCCACCACAGTGGCGCGTTGGGCACCGCCGACTCGCAGCCAGCCGGACACGGCGGCCTCGTCAGACTCCTCGAACGTCACGACGACCAGCTGCCCGCGGCGGCATTGCTGCGCTCTGCCGGGAGTCGAGGCTCACTCCATGTCAACCTCAGCCATCTACTTTTTGGGAACCGCAACACAACCTCAGCGGGGTGGCCAGTCACCCACAGGTCGGCCGATCTCCCACTCATGACCGAACGGGTCGATGACCCGCCCGAGGCGCCAACCATGCTCGTCTTGGACGTGGGATGCCTCGGTTGCGCCCGCGTCGACTGCCGTCGCGACGGTGGCGTCCGGGTCATCCACGACGAGAAGGGTCCGCCCTGTGGTGCCTCCGACCCGGTCGGGGCTGAATCGCTTCACGTCCGGATCAGCCTGCGACACCCAGAACGCAGCGTCCTCAACCGCGAGTTGCACGACGATGTTGTCACCGTCGCCTACTCGGTGGAGCACTTTCGCCCCGAAAGCACGCTCGTAGAACGAAACCGCAGCACCCTGAACATCATCGGCGACGCTCGGGCAGTTGTCGATGACTCCTTCGATCGGCACCTGATCGCAGTCGGGCGAAACCCAGTCAACGCGGTGCGCACCCAAACTCTCCACAGGTCACCGGATTCATAATTCTCGGGCAAGTCAGCCTGGTGTCTGCAGATGCGGCGAGTCAGATGGTTTCCACGCCCCGCTGACTACGTACGTTCAGTCTTCGTAGGGGTCTTTCGAACTGCGGCCGCTGCGTATTTGGTGTCGGTTTCAATCTGCGTATCGGGCGAATGCTTCGGAGGGTGCCCACTTGCTGCCCGCGGGCGACTGGGGCCAGCCGTCCGGCGAGTCCTGCCAGTTCTCCTGGCGACCGTAGGGCAAGAGGTCTATGAGAGCGAAGGTGTGGCTGAGCTGCTCGGTGCCGCGGCCCTGGGTGTTGTACGTGCGATACACGGTGTCGCCGACCCGAAGGAAGACGTTCACCTGGAAGCCGCCGCCGGGAGGCGCTCCCATGTCGGCACCGAACCCGCTGTTCGCCGTCGAGTACCACGTCATCTTGTTGCCAACCCTGGCCTTGTATGCCAGCGCCTCATCGATAGGGCCTTGTGTGACGATGACGAAGCGGGCGTCGTAAGGGTCGAGGAACTCCAGCCGGGTGTACTGGCTGGTGAGCCCGGTGCAGCCCGGGCATTGCCATGTCTCGCCCGGAAACCACATGTGGTTGTAGACGATGAGTTGACGCTTACCGTCGAACAAGTCCGCCAGACGAACGGCACCGTCGGCTCCCTCGAGGGTGTACTCGGGGAGCTCCACCATTGGCAGGCGCCGCCGGGCCGCGGCGATTGCGTCGAGTTCACGTGTGGCGGCCTTTTCCCGGATTCGCAGCCCGGCCAACGCAGCATCCCAAGCGTCCTGGTCGACGATCGACGGGACGGCACCCAGATCCTGCTGGTCACGATGGTCGTGATCTGACATAGTTCAACTCCTTCATCACAGCGCAGCCAAAATCGCTGGCTGCTGCAAAAACACAATTTGCGCACCATTTTGCTACCCCGCACGTGGTGATCTCAAACGCACGCGACTCAAACAAATGCTGCTCCCAAATGGCGTCATCAGTACTACGACGGCGCTCAACCGGAATCGTTCAATCGTCTTCCCCGAATTCGGGCTGGGCGGGCGCCACCTCTTCTCCACTGCTGCACAGATGTTTTAGACGCGACCGCCTGGCAGATGTTTGATGCAACCGTCTGCGGATACCTCAACATGTATGGAGACCGAAAGCGTTACCGCATCCACAACGATCGATGCCGCCCGGGAAGCAGTATTCTCGGTGCTGGCCGACTCGTCGGCCCCCGCCGACATCGACGGCACCGGCTGGGTGCGCGAATCCCTGGACGGCGATCGCATAACCGCCTCGGGCCAAGTGTTCCGAGCGGAGTCGGAAGGGGCTGGACGGTCACTTGTCGTACTGAAGTTTGGGGTACCAGTCGGCGCCGCGGCCCTCTGGTGTGGTGTCCAGGATCGTCCACAGTGGCGACATGTCGGGAGCGTCGTGTGGATCTTGGCCGGGGTCAGCGGTCTCGGGACCACCTTCGCTGCTCCAAAAGTGGCGGATCGTGCCGTCTTTGCGGGTGAACACGTTGAAGGCCGGCATGTCAGCATCTTCAGCACTGACGTAATCGCGGGTAAAGTCTCCACTCGAATCCGAATACAGCTTGAGGTTGCGCCAACCGCGCTGCTGTCCCCAATGAAGTATCCGTGCAATCGGGGATCGCGCCGTCATCACGAATGCTGCTCGTTGCTCGATGTCCTTCGCGTTGCCGTCCCAGGAGCTCATCTGCGAAGTGCACATCGGACAGCCCTCACGCCGATCAGGTCCGTACATGAAGCTGTAAATGACCAGCGTGTCCTTGTCGCCAAACAGATCCTCCAAACTGACTTCACCGTCGGCTCCCACGAACGAATACTCCTTCGTCACATCGCCGCCCGGGGGCAAGGCGCGCCGCTGCTGGGCGACCCGTTCAATGTGGCGGCGCAGCTCAATCTCTTCGGCCAGCAACGCTGTCCGCGCTTCGCTGTACTCAACACTCTCGTTTGGATGATGAGCCGTCGCCTTCGCAGCAAGATCCTTCGCCGGCGCAAGAGTTTCAATTCTCATACTGTTTCCATACCCCGATGCGCCGGCGATAAACCGGCGCCACCATGGGCATCATGACAGGTCAGTGTTTAGCGACCGATGAAGAAGGGTATGCAGGTCTTCAGCTTCACTCAGGGCGCGCCCGCTTGTCGCTGAGGCGTGGTTGACAGGTGCCTCATTCTGCGGCGCAAGGAGGAAGTATGTCGGACTCTTGGATTCTTAGGGGCATCGCTCAGCTCAACATTTCAGCCGATGACGTCGGCAAAGCCCGTGACTGGTATGCCAGCTTTCTGGGGGTCCAGCCGTACTTTCAGCGGCCCGATGCCGATCATCCGATGTATGTTGAGTTTCGGCTCGGTGACTATCAACATGAGTTGGGCATCATTGATCGTCGTTTCCTCCCGCCCGGGAACCATGGGCAGGCGTGTGGGGTCATCGCCCGCTGGCACGTCGACGACGTGCCAGCGACGCTTCAACAGCTGACCAAACTCGGCGCCACGGAGTACGAACCGTTCACCGAGCGTGAGGGCGGGTTCGTCACAGCCTCGGCGATTGATCCGTTCGGAAACGTTCTGGGACTTATCACGAGTCCGCACTACTTGCACGTGTTGGCGACGGGGCAAGAAACGGCAAACAGTAGCGGCAATGACTCGTCGCAATCCGAGTGAACGTGCCGCGCTCCGTTTCGCAGAAGATGGGCATCCAAGAGGGCATCCGAGCTCACCTGGTGAACGCACCTGCTGCAACTCGGGCCGCTCTCGACCTGCCGAGGCTGCAGATCGATCGCAAGCTCGAAGGAGAGTTCGGCTACATCCACCTCTTCGCAGTCACGCAGGCGGGATTGGGCCAATTGTTGCCGGATCTCAAAGAGCATCTGCAAGAGCGCGGGGCACTGTGGATCTCGTGGCCGAAGGGTGGAAAACTCGGTACAGATCTGACTCTGGGAGAAGTGATACGGATCGGCTATCTCCACGGCCTCGTCGAGAGCAAGACCCTCGCTGTCGACAGCACATGGTCAGCGATGAAGTTCACGAATCCGATTCCAGGTAGGGCGTACAAGAACAGCTACGGTCAACTCCCGGACACACCTGTGTCGGCGGACATCGGATTCTGCCCAGCGGCAGCCATGTAGGACTGCCCACTGATGGCCATACGACCGCTGTCAGTGATCGGCATCCGGACGTGCCCCGTACATGTCTCAATGAATCGTCCACCACGCCGCTCAAACCACGCTCGGATCTGGGTCGGGCTCGCCGGGATAGTGATCGGCGTGAGTGTCACTGTTGCCGTCTTGGTGAACCGAACCACGCGCACCTCTGTCGCCATCACGAGCTGTGGCACCAGTACCGGCTCTCCTCAAGACGCAGTCCCCGATGGCGCCGACGCGAGTGTTCCAGAACGAACGACACGATTGCGCCAGGACGTGTCACCTACCGCCAGTGAGGGTCGCGGTTGTGACAGAGGTCTGCGTTCAGCCAGCGAGGGCGGCGACGGCTGCAACCGCAGCTACGACGGCCACCACGGCGTTGGCCGCTGTGAGCAACACCGTCAACCTGACAAGGCGCTCACCCCGGAGGGCCGTGGTCTCATTGCGACGACGATCCAATTCGTCGAAGTAAAAGGAAACTCCTAGCCCGACGTTCGGCGCAGCTTCATCGATGCGGCGAATGAGCTCATCGTCGGGCAGATTGCGGAAATCTTCGTAACGATCCATGGTGGCGACTCTTGTTCGCCGTGCACTCCCCCTGTCGGAGTTGCTCGCTCCGAGCGTTGACGCCGAACGCGTGATCATCCTCCTCGGACCATCCGCGCGCGTCGATGCGATCATCGAACGGATCGCTATCAACGGTGAGCGAGTGGATGCCGTGGTCACGGCCGGGGAGTCGCAATGGCGAATCGTCTTCGGGAGCTCGTCCGAGACGGTAATCGATTGGATCGATGTGTTCGAGCGACCAGACCTCTCCGATGGTGTCAGCGGCGGCCGAGCCATTCTGATCAACGGTCCCTCACGCGCCGGAAAGTCGACGCTCGTGCGCCATGCAACAGATCGCGACCGCGCCGTTGGTCATCTTCGACCAACCCGAACAGGTTGGGACCGTCCAACCCGAGTATCTGATCTTCCGGGATCGGGCTCCGGCACTACACCGCGGCTACCTCGATGCGATCGCGGCGCTCGCGCGCGCTGGTAACGACGTCGCACTCCCGGCCGCTGGCCACGGCCAGGTCGAGTTCGTCGCGGCGTTCGACGGCGTCCCGATACATAGCGTCGGGCTCAGGTGCCAATTGGAGGTGCTCGTTGAACGCAAGCATCGGTCGGGTCGATGGGGAGGCATCGCGACCGAATCGCTCGGCGTGCACGAGGGCTGGACCTACGACGTCGAGTTCGACACGACCCACGCACCAGACCCATTGGAACCTGCTCGACAGATCCTCAACGACCTCGGATCCTGAGTCCCAGACGCCGGTGGAGACCGGGTTCAGAAGTGTCACCGAACGCCGGCTCTGTGCAGCATCTCGACCTCGAGGGTGTCGCGCAGACGCAGGCTCGATGTCCTTGTGAACCATGTCGGCGGATGGGCATGTTGGTGAGCTCTAGGTTGTGGCCGTGACGTCGTGGACCCGGGAAGCATTGACCCACGAGACAATGGTTCGCCAGGGCCTGTCGTCGCGCCGACCCGTGGGGGTCATCGACGCCGTGCGATCCGTACTGGCGCTGCAGGCCCAGGAACCGGCGGCGCCGTATCTGTCGCTGTGGAATCGAATCGACGACTTCGATCCGAGCGATCTTGACCGGGCGTTGGCCGACGGTGCGATCGTAAAGGCGTCACTGCTTCGATTCACGCTGCACGCCGTCGACGCGAACGACATCCCATGGGTGAGGGCCGCGATGCAGAGTCGCGTGCGCGACGCCGGATATCGCAACGTCCTCGACGACATCGGGCTCACCGCGAAACGGGTTGACGAACTCCTCGAACGGCTGTCGATGGTGATGGCAGCGCCGCATGACAACACCGACATGGAACAGGTGCTCTCCGAGCTCGTTCCCGAGAGCGGCGACCCCGCCCGGCTCTGGTCGGCTCTGCGCGTCGTCGCCTTCCGGCACGCTCCGACGACCGACCCCTGGTCGTTCGGCCGACGCCCGGCCTTCCTGCCGTGCACGGTTGCAGCAGATGACGAAGCAGCCGCAACTGCAGAACTCGTGCGTCGCTACCTCACTGCGTTCGGGCCGGCGACGGTCGCTGACATGTCGCAGTTCACAATCCTCAAACGGTCGGCCCTCCGGGAGGCCATTGCGTCGATGGCCGATGTCGTCGCCGTTTCCGGGCCGGACGGATCGCAGCTCCTCGATATGGACGGCGGGGATCCTCGACCGGATGCCGAGATGGCAACGCTTCCGCCGCGACTGCTGGGGATGTGGGACAGCGTGCTGCTCGCGTACGAGGATCGCTCCCGCGTGATCCCCGACGAGCACCGTCCGCACGTCATCCGACGCAACGGCGACGTCCTGCCGACCGTGCTGGTCGACGGTCTCGTCCGGGGTGTCTGGCGGGCCTCGGCCGACGCGATCGAGGTCCGAGCGTTGGACCCGCTCGACGATGCCACCCTGGACGATCTGGACCACGAAGCGCGTGAGCTGCGACG
>JANNNL010000426.1:0-11605 GCA_031398525.1 Actinomycetes bacterium
GCACGTTCGCCGGGGCCGAGGTCGACGAGCGGGGCACGACCTCTCTCGACATCCGCGCCCAGACCCGCGCCGTGCTCGACAACATCGCCGCCGTGCTCGCCACCGCCGGGTCGTCGCTGGCCGACCTGGTCGATCTGACGACGTTCCTGGTCAACATGAATGACTTCGGCGGCTACAACGAGGTCTACGGCGAGTACTTCTCGGCCGGAGGCCCCGCTCGCACCACCGTGGCGGTGCATCAACTCCCACACCCGCTGCTGCTCGTCGAGATCAAGGCGACGGCGTACGTTCCGCTGGCAGCGACCGAGCCGTGAACTCCCGCCCGATCAGCTGTCCGTTCAACCTCGATAAGTGGATCGACGAGCACCGCGACCAGCTCCGCCCGCCGGTTGGCAACGCCCAGATCTACCACGACTCCGACTTCGTCGTCACCGTCGTCGGGGGGCCGAATCATCGCACCGACTTCCACGATGACCCGCGCGAGGAGTTCTTCTACCAACTGCGCGGCGACATGGTGCTACGCATTTGGGACGACGGCCCACACGACATCCCGATTCGGGAGGGCGAGATCTTCCTCCTGCCCCCGCACGTGCGCCACTCACCGCAACGTCCGGTCCCCGACTCGGTCGGCCTGGTCATTGAGCAGCAACGGACGATCGGTGAGCTCGATGCCTTCGAGTGGTACTGCCCGCGCTGCAATGCATTGATCCATCGCTCCGAGTTGCAGCTGGCTTCGATCGTCGCTGACATACCCGTCGTGTTCGCCAACTTCTACGACTCGGCGAGTGCCCGGACGTGTGCGTGCAGCTGGGTTCACCCCGGCCGTGGCGCTCACCACGAGCCACCGATCGTCCTGCCCGGCTGACCGTCGCGCTCGGTTGAGGCTGAGCGCTTGGTAGCACCTGGCGCTACGCAGCGCACAGGAACGAGACGCGGAATCCCTGACACACCAGTGATGGGGGGGTTGACACCCGCGCCTGAGGGGATGTAGTTGGTGGTGGCTCGGGTGACGTCGTGAAAGGGGATTGGTGCGGTTGAGTCCGTGACACACCATGACGGTGGGGTTCTGCAGGTGCCTGCGATTGTGCTTGGAGCACGAGTAACACCTTCTTTTGATTGCTGACCCCAGCCGGGCCTTGGCTACGTCGTCAAGGGAGGTTCTGATGGAGGTTTTGTTGGATCGGGTCGCTGGGCTCGATGTGCACAAGGGCACGGTCGTGGCGTGTGTGCGAACTCCGGGTGAGGGCCGCCAGGCCCGCCGTTCGGAGGTCGGCACGTTCCAAACATTCCAGGCGGATCTGGTGGCGTTGCGTGACTGGTTGCTTGAGCGTGGGGTGACGGCGGTGGCGATGGAAGCGACCGGGGTGTTCTGGAAACCGGTCTGGCATGTCCTTGACCAGGCCGGGTTCGACGAGGTGTTGTTGGTCAACCCGGCGCATATCAAGAATGTTCCTGGTCGTAAGACCGACGTCAACGACGCCACGTGGATCGGTCAGCTGTTGGAGTGCGGGCTGTTGCGGGGCAGTTTCGTGCCGCCGGTCGAGATCCGTGAGTTGCGTGACATCACCCGGTATCGGCGTCAAGTGACCGAGGAACGGTCTCGTGAGATCCAACGGTTGCAACAGATTCTTGAAGATGCCTGTGTGAAACTGTCGATGGTCGTGAGCGACACGCTGGGGGTCACCGCCCGGTTGATTCTGGGTGGGTTGTGCGATGGTCAACGCGACCCTCAGGTCCTGGCTGCGATGGCTCGGGGCCGGTTGAAGATCAAGATCAACGATCTCGCCCGGGCGGTCCCGGGTCGGTTCAATGATCATCACGCGGGGATGGTCCGCGAACTGTTGGCTCATATCGATTACCTCGACGCGGCTATCGGTCGGCTCGACCCCACCGTGGATCAGATGATGGTCCCTTTTCTGGCGGCCCGGGACCGGCTTGACACCGTTCCGGGCGTCGCCAAACCGACGGCGGAGATCATCATCGCCGAGATCGGTGTTGACATGACCAGGTTCCCGACGCCAGCGCATCTGGCTTCGTGGGCGGGGGTGTGCCCGGGGAACAACGAGTCAGCGGGCAAACACAAAGCGACCACGACCCCTCACGGGAACCTGTGGTTGACCTCGGCGTTGGCTGAGGCTGCGTGGGCGGCGGTCCGCACCAAAGACTGTTATCTGGGGGTCAGGTTCCGACGGATCGCCAAACGACGAGGCGAACAACGTGCCTTGATCGCGGTTGCTCACACGATGCTCGTGATCTGCTGGCACTTGATCACCGACGAGGTCGACTACCACGAACTCGGCCCCGACTACCTCGCAGGCCACGACCAACCCGACCGGCGCCGCAAGCAACTCGTCGATCAACTACAGAAACTCGGCTACACCGTCGAACTCACCACCGCAGCCTGACCACCAACAACCACCCTCACTGCGACGATTCCGAGCACGGGTCCAACAACTATGTAACACCTGTTTGCGAGCGTGGTGGGAGTTTCCAGCGGCCGAGCGAGAATCTGGGCATGACGGTCGTCGACATGCATACCCATTTCTTCCCCGAGACGTGGCCCGACCTGGCCGAGCGGTTCGGGGGCGAGTGGCCGTCGATGCGCCGCGACTCCGAGCACACCGCGATGGTCATGTTGGGCTCGCGGGAGTTCCGCCCGATCACCTCGGCTTGTTGGAACCCCGATGTGCGCCTCGCCGACATGGATCGTGACGGCGTCGACATCCAGGTCGTCTCGCCGACGCCCGTGCTGTTCGCCTACCAACGTCCGGCCGAGCAGTCACTCGAATGCGCCCGCATCTTCAACGACGCGCTGCTTGACCTGGTCGCGTCGGCCAACGGCCGTCTGGTGCCGCTCTGCCAGGTGCCGCTGCAAGACACCGACCGGGCCTGTCGCGAGCTGGAGCGGAGCATCGCCAACGGCCACGCCGGGGTCGAGATCGGCAACCACGTCGGCGACCGTGACCTCGACGACGCTCAGATCGTCACCTTCCTGCAGCACTGCGCCTCGCTCGACGCGCCGGTGTTCGTCCACCCGTGGGACATGTTCGGTGGATGTCG
Organism: Actinomycetes bacterium; assembly: GCA_031398525.1. Taxonomy (GTDB): domain Bacteria; phylum Actinomycetota; class Acidimicrobiia; order Acidimicrobiales; family Ilumatobacteraceae; genus JANMJD01. The sequence goes on from JANNNL010000426.1 coordinate 3,061, forward strand.
GCTCGATGACTGGATGCTGGAGTGGACCGTGTCGATGGCGGCCGAAACGCAGCTGTCGCTCAACCGGATGATCCTCGGCGGGGCGTTCGACCGCATTCCCAAGAACCTGAGAATCACCTTTGCCCACGGCGGCGGAAGCTTCGCCTGGCTGCTCGGTCGATTGGAGAACGCCTGGCAGCGCAAGGAATCGACCCGTGGCCGCTCGCAGCACAGCCCGGGGAGGTACCTCGACCGGTTCAGCGTCGACTCCGCCGTCTTCGATGAGCGTGCGCTGAGGTTCCTGATCGACGTGATGTCACCCGAGCATGTGATGCTGGGCTCCGACTATCCGTTCCCCCTCGGCGAGGAACGCGTCGGCGCCCTGATCAAGGGCTCCGGCCTAAGCGCGGAGGTCACCGAGCAACTTCTCGGACGTAACGCCATCGAGTTCTTCAAACTCGACACGTAGCGGTTGGTGGTCAGTTCGTCGCGAGGACCTGGGTGAGCCGATCGAGCAACGCGTCGAGCGGTTGTGGTCGGCCGAACGCGAAGCCTTGGGCCGCACTCAACGGTCGGTTGGAATGTTGAGTGCGGCGGTCGTCAACCCACTGTCGTAGCGTCCGAGCGTGGCCGTGACCAGGGTGCTCTTCGTCTGCCTGGGCAACATCTGTCGCTCTCCGGCGGCCCATGCAGTCATCGCTCGACGGGTGACCGAGCGTCAATGTGATGGCCTGATTGCCCTCGACAGCGCGGCGACCGGCTCGTGGCACACCGGCGAGTTGCCACATCGCCAGTCGCGCTCCGAGGGGCAGCGGCGGGGCTTTGGCGTCGATCACGTTGTCCGCCAAGTGGAGCCCGCCGACTTCGACCGATTCGATCTGGTCATCGGGATGGATCAGTCGAATCGCCGCGATCTGCAGGCCGTTGCTCGTTCGTCGCGAGTCGCCGGCGCCCCCGACAAGATCGTGTTGCTGCGCTCGTTCGACCCGCTGGGCGGCGTCGATGTGGCCCTCGACGATCCCTACGGCAAGCCCGACTCGGCGTTCGCGGCGATGTACGACATCATCGAACGGTGCGCCGATCCACTGATCGACGCCGTGCTCCAGATCAATCCAACCCGATAGCCGACGCCGAAGGAGCGGGCACGCTCGCCAGTTGGCTCACCGACGTCGTCAACGTGCATGCCGGAAGCTTCGACCGACCCGGCGGCCTGATGTTCTCGCGCCCTGCCGTCGACCCGGTCACGCCGCCGTACTCTGTCGAAGGCTTCGTGACCGGGGCCTCGGCGCACAGTTTCCGCCCCAGGTGATGCACGACGGCCTACTCGATGCACTGATTGCCAGCAACGCACCCGACGTCGATCGCAGCGCCGTGCTTGCCGGACTCATGGGTGTTGACCGGTCGTGAGAGGCTGGTTCCGAGCCGGTGGCCGGGCGCCAAGTCCGACACACGTGCTGCTCCCGGCGACCTTCCGCGGGCGAGGAGGACTACTGGCATCTTCGCGCGCAGTTCAAGTGTGGGATGTGTCCTGCGAGCGGTCGGTTGATCAACGATCCAGTTGTGCTGCGCGCCGACGATGACCGCTACTGGTTCTCGGTCGCCGATTCCGACCTCCTGCTGTGGGCTGGTGGAAGCTTCGACGAGCCGTTCGACATCGGGCCGGCTGCTCGAACCTGATTGAGCGGATCGAGGCCGGGCTGCTCAGCTACGGCAACGACGTCACCCGCGACGACATCGCCCTGGAAGCCGGGCTCGATCGGTACTGTGCGCTCGATGCCCCGATCGAGGCGATCGGACTTGACGCACTCCGTCGACAGGCGGCCGCTGGTGTGTCGCGACGCATTTGCGGGCTGACGATTGCCGGCGACCGGGTGGCGGCGATGCGCGATTCGTGGCCGGTGGCCGCGGACAGCACGCCGGTCGGCTCGGTGACCTCGGCCGCCTGGTCGCCCCGCTTGGAGTCCAACATCGCGCTCGGGATGTTGGCCGTCGAATTCACGTCGCCGGGTACCGTCGTCACGGTCGAGACGCCCGGCGGGCCCCGCCAGGCCACCGTGGTCGACGTTCCGTTTCCCGGGGCGTCTCAGCGATAGCAACGTGAAGCGGCTGGCGGTTCACCTCGGCGCAGGTGAACTCGCATCGGCGAGACGTTGACGCAGGGCGAAGCGCTGAATCTTGCCGGTGGCCGTCTTGGGAAACGCGTCGACGACGATCAACTGCTTGGGTCGTTTGAACACCGCCATTCGTTCGCGGCAGTGGGCGTCGATCGTTGCCGGATCGATGGTGACCCCGCTGCGGGGAACGACGAAGGCGACGGTCACCTCGAGGCCGTCGGCGTCGCGCGAACCAACGACGGCGGCTTCGAGCACGTCGGGGTGTTCGATGAGCACCGACTCGACTTCGGCGGGGGAGACCCAAATGCCACCGGCCTTGATCATGTCGTTGTTCCGCCCGAGGAACGTCCAGTAGCCGTCGGACGAGAAGGTGTACACGTCGCCGGTCGACAGCCATTCGCCGTGCAGCGCGGCACGGGTCACCGCGTCGCGACACCAGTAGCCGGTGGTCAACGACGGACCGCGAACCTGCAGGTAGCCGGGGGTATCTGATTGGTTGACGAGCGCTCCGGTCTCGTCGATGAGTCGCAGGGTGTAGCCCTCGACGGGGGTGCCGCTGGTGCCCGGTCGCTCGGCTCCGGCGGCGTTCGACAAGAAGATGTGCAGGGCCTCGCTGGTGCCAATGCCGTCGAGAACCGGGTGCCCGAACCGGTGAGAGAACCGCTGCTGGAGTGGTGCCGGCAGGGCTTCGCCGGCCGTGATCGTCGTCCTCACCGACGCGAAGGCGTCGACGGGTGGCTCGGCGTCGAGCAGGGCAGCGACGAACCCCGGCGCGGCGAAGAACAACGTTGGCCGATCCTCGGCAACTAACCGCAACACGTCGGTTGGTGTGGGGCGACGAGGGTGGAGAATCGATGTTGCGCCGACCGACAGCGGGAAGGTCAGCGAGTTCCCCAGGCCATAGGCGAAGAACAGCTTCGCGACCGATAGACAGCGGTCATCGGGACCGATCGCCAGGATCGAGCGGCCATACGTGTTGGCCGTGGCCTGGAGCGAGCGGTGACGGTGCATCGCCCCCTTCGGGAGTCCGGTGGTACCCGACGTGTACAGCCAGAACCCCGGGGAATCCTCGCGGGTGGTGGCGACCGGGGCCTCGGACACATCGGTGAACGACGCCCAATCGAGCGTGGTGATGCCAAGGTCAGGCGGTGCCTCGCCGATGACTACGGCGGCCCGAACGTCGGGGGCGGCGACCGTGATGGTGGCGAGATGCCCGGAGTATTCGGACGAGACCACCACGACGCCCGCCTCGGAGTCGGCGATGATTGCGCCCAGGTCGGTGGCGGTGAGCATCGTCGACAGCGGCACCGGAACGACGCCCGACCGCAGCCCGCCGAGGAACCACGCGGGAAACGCCAACTCGTCATTGATGACCATTGCCACGCGCTCGCCCTTGCGCACACCGAGCGCGGCGAGCGCGTGCTGTGCCCGCCAGACCTGCCGTTGCAGCTCGTCATAGGTGGTGTCGACCCCCTCGACGCGGAACGCCACGCGGCCCCCGTGGCCCTCGGCGATGTTCCGATCAACCAACCACTCAGCTGCGTTATACCTGGTCATTGATGTCCCTCCTGTCGACATACCGCCGCACCGTTCCATCTTGCCAGGCTCGATGACGCCCGTCGCGAGGGCGGCCCCGGGCTCACCGGGGGATGATGGTGCCCATGTTCATGATGCCGCTGGGGTCGAAGGCGTGCTTGAGCTTTTCGAGCATCGGGAACGATGAGCCGTACTCGTCGCGGACCCACGGAGCGCGGGCCTTGCCGATGCCGTGGTGGTGGACGATGGAGCCGCCGCGGCGGAGGGTCTCCTCACAGATGATGCCGATGATCGGCAGGTAGTACTTGTCGTTCTCATCCTCGGGCTCACAGTCGATGAGGTCGTAGAAGTAGTTGAAGTACATGTTCGTGCCGTTGATGTAGCTGTGTGACGAGTGCCCACCGAGCAGGGTGATGCCGCGCATCTCAGCCCGGATGCGGGGCAGCACGGCTTCGTAGATGTCGTTGACCGTGCTCCAGTCGGCCGAGATTTCCGTGGTGCGGTTGACGTTGCGGGTGGTGCGGATGCGCTCGTCTTCGCGGGCGACCTTGTCGGGCCCCCAGACCAGATCGTTGAACCACTCCTCGATGTGCCCGCTGTCGACGGGGGTGCAGCCCGGATAGCGAGCGACGATCTCGTTGATGCCGTCGGCCGTGGCGCGAGTGATGCCGGCGTTGCCTTCAGCCATGAACAGCACGATGCAGTCGTCGGGGGCGGCGAAGTGGGAGAAGTGCAGTTGGCCGTCCTCTGGGTCGTAGAGGCGGGCGACCGACGGCTTGTAGCCGGCGACCATCACTTCACGCAACACCTCGAAACCGGCCTTCATGTCCTTGAGCGTCCAGCCGAGGAAGATGTTGTTTTCGGGCATGTACGGGAACAGCTTCACGGTCACTTCGGTGATGAAGCACAGCGCGCCCTCGTTGCCGATGACGATGTGGCGGATGTCGGGTCCGGCCGCTCGGCGCGGCACGTTCTTGATCCGCGATACCTGTCCACCAGGGAAAACGACCTCGCAACCGACGACCATGTCTTCGATGCCGCCGTACAGCGTCGAGAACTGACCGATCGAACGGGTGGCCACCAGGCCGCCCATGCTGGCGATCGGCTTCGATTGGGGCGAGTGTCCGGTGGTCAAGCCGAACTCGCGAACGGCGTCCTCCAAGAGCTGCAACGGCACGCCGCACTGGGCGGTGGCCTGCATGTTGTACGGGTCGATCTTGATGATCTCGTTCATCAGCCCGCCGTCGACGACGATCGAGTTCTCGACCGGGGTTTCCAAGCCGCCTTCGGTTGCGGTGCCCCCGGTGCGGGCGACGACGTTGACGCCGTGCTCCTCGGCAAACTTGAGCACTGCGGTCACCTCGTCGGTCGAGCGGACCATCGCCACCGCCGCAGGGAGCGGCATGGTGTAGACGCCGAAGATGTTCTGCAGCTTGCGGAAGTTGTCGATGCTGCGCTGTTGCAGCGTGTGATGATCCGTGATCACCTGCTCGTTGCCGAGGATCTGCTGCAGGTGTTCGACGATGGCTTCACGGGAGAGGGACATGGCGGGTCCTTTGGGGGTGGGGTGGAAGGGGTCAGTGGAAAATCGGGTAGGAGCGGGCGAGCAGCGGGTCGGTGGCGGTTCGCACATCGTGGTAAACGGCGGCGACTCGTTCATACACGAGGCCGCACTCGGCGCTCGGCGAGAACGATTCGCGGGCGTGGGTCATTGCTGCGGCTGCCTGCTCGATGTCGGGATGGACGCCCGTGGCGGCCGCCGCGCAGATCGCCGCGCCGAGACTGGCTCCGCTGGCACCGACGCTACGGGACGCCGGAATGCCGAACACATCGGCGAAGATCTGCATGAACAGCGGGCTGGTCGATCCACCGCCGGAGAGCACGATCTCGGTGAGCGAAATGCCGAGTTCGCCACTCATCGCGTCGACGTGGGACTGCATCGTCAGCGCAATCGCCTCGAGGATCGAGCGATATACGTGGCCACGGGTATGGCGGGCGTCGAAGCCGAGCATCGTTCCCTTACGGAACGGGGTATCGGCCGATGCCAGCCAATCGAGCGTGGTCATCAGCCCGTCGCTACCGGCGGGCACCTCAGAGGCCTCACGTTCGATGTACGCCTCACGAGACATGCCGAGAGTGGCGGCGTGCTCGGCGAACTCGGGGCCGAGCAGATCGAGGAACCAGGTCAGCGTCCACATCCCGCGTCTGATGCCGAAACTTTCATAGAGATAGCGGTGGGGGATCGAGGCGAAGTTGGTCCAGAAGTGGGCCGGAGCCCGGTGGTTCTCGTCGCCGTGGACCATCGCTGCGATATACGTGCCCAACGAAATCAACGCGGTGGTCTTACCCAACGAACCGGCGCCGAGCATCTCGACGGCCTTGTCATTGGCAGTCTGTACGACCGGAATCCCCGGCGGCAGACCGGTTGCGGCCGAGGCTGCAGGGGTGAGCGTCCCGATGATGTCGCCGGGCATCTGCAACTCGAAGAGCTGATCCGGGCGGGTGCTCAACCGGTCGTAGAACGAGGGGTCGTCGCTCCACTGCCACGTGTCGGTGTCGATCGGCCATTGCGAGGTGATGTTGTTCGCCGCGCTGTCGCGGAACTTGCCGGTGAATCGATGGGCGATGTAACCCGACAGCGTCGTCGCGTACCTGACCTCGTCGTCGGCCGGAATGTAGGGCAGATAGGCGCGTTCGTCCATCCAACTGATCACGGGTTCGGTCAACGAACCGTCGGCGCGCAGGAACGCCTTGCAGCAGCGGATCGGGCAGATGCCGACGCCGAGAATCTGGTGCGGGTCACCCGTGAACTCGGCCATCGCCGCGTGACTGGCGATTCCGATCGCCGTCCACAGGTCATCATCCGGATGGACGGCGACGCCGGGCCGCGGTCGATCCATCGGCCGCAACGGTTGGCGACCCGACGCGACGGCATTGCCCGACGCGTCGTAGATCACGACTTTCGCGCTCTGCGTTCCGCAGTCGACGCCGATGAGGTACGGACCGTTCATTGCTCGTCTCTTGCTCGTGGCCTGCCCGTCTCAGCGGACGAGGTAGCCGCCGTCGACGGCGAGGACGTGACCGTTGACGTAGTCGGAGGCGCGACTGGCAAGGAAGACGACGGTGCCCATCAGATCTTGCGGCTCGCCCCAGCGGCCGGCCGGAATGTGGTCGAGTACTCGATGATTCGTGACCGGATTGCTGCGCGTTGCGGTGGTGATCGCCGTGGCGTAGTAGCCCGGAGCAATGCCGTTGACCTGGATGTTGTGTTCGGCGAGCTCGTCGCAATACGCCTTGGTCAACCCGGCGATGCCGTGCTTGGTGGCCGAGTAGGCCGATGACCAGCGCCCGCCGAGGAAACTGAACATCGAGCAGATGTTGATGATCTTTCCGCTGCGCTGCGGGATCATCTCGTGGGCCGCCTCGTAGCTCATCTCGAACGCCGCAGTGAGGTTGACCTGCACCGTCGCATCCCACTTCGGCCGGTCGAATTCGAGCACCTCGGCCAACGGGCAGATGACCGCCGAGTTGATCAAGATGTCGACCGAGCCGAACCGCTCGACGCACGAAACGATGATCGCCTAGGGAACGCCGGGGGAGGTGATGTCGGCCTCCATGAATTCGTAGCAAACGCCGGCGGCCTCGATCATCGAGCGGGTTGAGCCGTCGTCATCGGCCAGGCTGGGCACGAACACGTTCGCTCCGCCCGTGGCCAGCGCCAACGAGAAGGCCTGGCCGAGCCCGGTGTTTCCGCCGGTCACGATGGCATTTTTGCCCTGCAGCCCGAAAAAGTCCATCGCAAAGTCCGTCATTGTCATCGATCGAAGATGTTAGGCGACACGGACTTTGACCGGTACGTTCGTACCGGAAATCATTGACAACCGCCAAGCGAGGAGCGCGTCGCCGCTGATCGGCAGCGAGTCACCGAGAGCTGCCCAATCACGGGCCCGGATCTCACGAATCAACGAGGTGCCGCTGACGCTCTCGTCGAGCCACTCGACTTAGTCTGCAAGACATTCGCGAATGTCCAATAGATCGCACTTCGGCTGGCCCGACGTCACCTGCATTGCGGTCAGTGCGCCGTCGCCGTCGGCGAGGCCATGGGCAACTTCGATACAGTCGGCTGATGGCCAACGCGACGTTTACCTCGATGGATACCTCGACTCGTGAGGAGTGGATGGAGATCGGGCGACGGACCGCCGAGAACCAGCCCCGCGTGGCGGAGCGGGTGCTCGGATTGCTGCGGTCGCTGGCCGACATCGACGACGGGTTCGTCACCGACCAGTTGACCCATTGCCTGCAGACGGCGACGATGGCCGAGCGCGCCGGGGCCGATGACGAGGTGGTCGTGGCTGCCCTGTGTCACGACATCGGCAAGGCGATCAGCGTCGCCAACCACCCGGCGATCGCCGCGGCGATTCTCAAGCCATATGTGCGTCCCGACGTGCACTTCATGATCGAGGCCCACCAGGACTTCCAGGGCAAGCACTACTTCGGCCACTTCGGCCTCGACCCCGATGCCCGCGAGAAGTACCGCGGTCACGAAGCGTTCGCCTTGGCCGAGCAGTTCGCCGATGACTGGGATCAGAAGGCGTTCGACCCCGGCTACGACACCCTCCCGCTGGAGCATTTCGAACCCAAGGTGCGAGGGATTTTCGCCAAGGGCTACGTCCCGCAGTCCGAAGACATCGGCTGAGGCGGTCGCCTCGGCGTTTGTGTGCGCTTGGAACCGCCAGCTCCCAGCGCTGCCGAGCGCATCTCCTCGATCGTGCACATCGGGGCGTCGCTGGCCGCCGAGCAGGAGGGACCGCTCGGTCGACGGGTAGCCCCAATACCGTTCAATTAGTGTTACAGGGGTGTAGTTTGCGGGGATGCCCCGTGTTGGTTGGAGGAAGTCCGAGTCGGATCGTCGGTTG
>JANNNL010000447.1:0-2916 GCA_031398525.1 Actinomycetes bacterium
ACGGCGTCGTGGCTCGATGTTGCTGCACCGCTCGGCATCATGGCCGTCGCAATTGGCTTGCTGATGATCGGCGGCGAGTTCGATCTCTCGGCCGGGGTGATGACCGGTGCCACCGCCATCCACATCGGTTTGTTCTCCCAATACTTCATGGGCGAGGGTGTCAACATCGGCTGGGCGATCGCTGGTTGCTTTCTCGCGGCGGCCGCCGTCGGCTGGTTCAACGGGTTCATGGTCAACAAGACCGGCCTACCCAGCTTCATCATCACCCTCGCCTCGTTCTTCGTGCTGCGCGGCATCATCCTGGTGATGGCCAAACGACTCGGCGACAAGGTTCAGGTCAATGAGATCCTCAAGGCCCGTGGGGCGGAGACCTACAAGAACTGGATTGCCCATGAATGGAAGTTCACCGAGTTCTCCGGCCGCGACCAGATCTTCCTCGCCCTCGTCATTTTCGGTGGACTCGCATTCGCCTACGGCCTGATCGAGCAGTCGTTCAGCCGTCGCTCCGCCCTCAATCCGACCGGCTTGGCCGTCTTCGCCGTCGGATTGATCGGTTCTGCCGTCGGATTCATCGGGCTCCACACGACCGACGGCGTCTCCAAGAACGTCATCTTCTCGGCCATCGGTGCCGCCGGCGCGGTGGCCACCATCGTTGGGTTGGCGCTGGCCCGCTGGCAGCGACACTTAGCGTCGACTCCTGACCCAGCAAACCTCGGGTCGATGAGCGAGAGTGTCAAGACTCGCGTTGGCCTCGGGCTGGCCGGTGTCGCCGTTGCCTGTCTCATTCATGTGCCGTTCGACCGTAAGCAGCGACTCCCGATCCTCACCTGGACGTCGTCTGGCCTGCGACCAGTCATCGCGATCATCGGGGCGCTGATCGGGATTGCCCTGGCCGTTCGGGCGCTCCTCCCCGGGCTGCGCGGCAAGTGGAAGGCGTCGAGCCTCGTCAAGGTGCTGGCATTTTGCGGCTACTCGGGACTCCTCGTGATGACCCTGGTGATCAGCGTGCTCCAATTGGCGACGGTTCAAGCACTGCGGGCAACGACCATGGTCGTCCTCGGCGGTGGCGGGCTCTCGCTGCTGATGATCGCTCGGGGCCAGGTCGCTCGGTCCAGTCGTCGGCTCCAACTCGTGATTGGGCTCGTGACCGCGGCTGCGCTCGTAGTCCTGGCGCTCGTGGTGCGGTCCGATTCGGGTGCGGTCCGATTCCGTACCGGTCTGCTCGGGGCAATGCTCATCGGGGCGACGTTGATCGTCGCCAACTCCCTGCTCGAGTACTTCATGCAAAAGCGCACGGTTGGTGACTTCCACGCCGACCGTCTCGGCCGCCGACTGCAGGTCACCGGTGCGGCGATGGCCTTCGTCGGGCTCGCCATGCGGCTGGTGTGGAGCAACCTCACTCCGGAACATGCCAAGCAGGTCAAGGCCGCGGGCGGTGCCGTTGGGGTGAACGTCTTGCGACAAACGGTGGTGTGGTGGATTCTGGTCGCCGTGATCGGCGCAATCGTGCTCACCAAGACCCGCTGGGGCAACTGGATCTTCGCCGTCGGCGGCAATCGCGATGCCGCCCGGGCCATTGGGGTCCCGGCCAATCAGGTGAAGGTCGGGCTGTTCGTTGCCGTCTCGCTCTGCGGAGCGCTGTCGGGCACGCTGATCGCCCTGCGATATGGCACGGTGCAGGCCAATGTCGGTACGGGAGCCGAGTTCGAGTACATCATCGCCGCCGTGGTCGGTGGTTGCCTGATGACCGGCGGCTACGGCTCGGTGATCGGGTCGTCGCTCGGCGCCGCCATCCTGGCGATCTCGGCTATCGGTATGCAGACGGTGCCCGACTGGAACTCCGACGGCCGTTATGCGTTCCTCGGCGGGGTACTCCTCGCCGCCGTGCTGGTCAACAACTACACGCGCAAAAAGGCGCAGGAGGCTCGCTAGTCATGACCACTGAGACTTCTACCCCCGGTGCTACTGGCAGCGGAGTACCGCTGCTTGAGCTGAAGAACATTTCGAAGTTCTTCGGCAACGTCACGGCGCTGCAGGACGTATCGACCAAGGTGCATGCCGGCGCGGTCACCTGTGTGCTCGGCGACAACGGCGCCGGCAAGTCGACCTTCATCAAGATCCTGTCCGGCCTGCACAAGCAGAGCGAGGGCGAGTACCTCATCGACGGCGAGCCGGTGTCGTTCGAGTCGCCACGCGATGCCCGCGCCCGCGGTATCGCCACGGTGTATCAAGACCTGGCAATGGCCCCGCTGATGTCGGTGTGGAGAAACTTCTTCCTCAGCGCCGAGCCGACCCGGTTCGGCATCATGCGGGCTGGTTTCATGCGCCAAACCGCCAAGGCCGAAATGGCCAAGATGGGCATCGACGTCCGTGACATCGATCAGCCGGTCGGCACCCTGTCGGGTGGCGAGCGTCAATCGGTCGCCATCGCACGCGCCGTCTACTACGGGGCGCGCGTGTTGATCCTCGACGAGCCCACCTCGGCGCTCGGCGTCCGTCAGTCGGGCGTGGTACTGAAGTACGTGCGGGCGGCGGCTGATCGCGGCCTGGGCGTGATCTTCATCACGCACAACCCGAACCACGCCTTCCCGGTCGGCGACCGCTTCCTGCTGCTCAACCGTGGCAAGTCGCTCGGTGACTTCGCCAAGAGCGAGATCGAGATCACCGAGCTGACGCGCCTCATGTCCGGTGGTGCCGAGCTGGAAGCGTTGCAGCACGAGCTGTCGCGCGGACGCTGATCAGACAGCGATGGTCATGGCTGACACCGATCTCGAGCTGTTGACCATCGGCCGCATCGGTGTCGACCTGTATGCCGAGCAACTCGGTGTGGCGCTGCCCAGACCTCGGTCAACAGGTAGCGTTGGCTGAGCAGCTTGCCGGGGTGGCGCAGCAGGACCTCCAGGAGGTGCCACTCGG
>JANNNL010000472.1:0-1486 GCA_031398525.1 Actinomycetes bacterium
GCCGCGGCGACCTCGGCCCCGGCCGACTTCTCAAGGTCGAGAATCGCGACCTTGCCCCCGCCGGCCGCGATCTTCTCGGCGGCGGCCCGGGCCATGCCCGACGCTCCGCCCACGACCATGGCGCGCAATCCGTTGATCTGCATGACGACTCCCTGTGCTTCGGCCTGCTCGGCCGGTGTTCGAACCGTTGGGCATCCTGTCCGAATCTGACATATCCGTCAACTCGGAGGGACGCCAACGCAGCCCGGTGGCGTGGAAGGCTGTCACGGTGGACGGCTGGACATGTGATCGCTGCGACCGTCGGTTCGCCCGCGCCCGTCAAGCCCACGTGTGCGCACCAGCGATGTCGATCGAGGAGTACTTCTCCACCGGTCCCGACCACGAGCGTCCTGCGGACCCCCGACGACCTGACTGACACCGTGCGGGAATGGCTTGCCGAGTCGTACGCCTTCGCCGAGCGAGCCTGACGCTCAGATCAGTGATGTTCGGCCGGCGAGCGAGTCGGGGAGGCGGTTCCATGACCAGGTTCCGTCGGACCGCAGGCGGAGGACCAGCGCGCCGACGTGGCCATCGTCGAGAAGCGCCTGGTCGCCGTGGTGTTTGATCGCGTAGAGGCTCGACGAACAGCCGATGTATGACACGGGCCCGACGACCGACACGAACGCCTCGTGCAGATGGCCCGAGACCACCACGCGCACGTCGGTGCGTTTCGACAGCGCGGCGATCAGCTCACAGGCACCGTCGAGTTGGAACCACGGATGGGTGCTCGTCGGGATCGGCGGATGATGCAACGCCAGCACGGTCGGCGCACCGCGGGCCGCGCCGGTGTCGAGTCGCTCGATCAACTCGGGCACGTTGATCCGACCGTGTTCCTGCCCCGGGATCGACGAGTCGACGGTCAGAATTCGCCAACCGCCGACGATGCACTCGGTCGACGTCGGCAGGATCGAATGGAGCACGTCGGGCAGGTCGTGATTGCCCGGGGTCGCCATCACCGTCACTGTCGATTTCAGTGCGTCGATGAGGATCGTGTCGACTCGCCGGTACGCCGCCGCCGACCCATCGTCGGCAATGTCGCCGGTAAGCAGCAGCACATCGGGTTCAACAGCGGCGACCATCTCGACCGCCCGGCGAAACATTACGTCCGCTAAACCGTGGGGCTGCTGCACCTCGCGAGTGAGGTGACAGTCCGAGATCTGCACGACGCACACCTCGCCAACTCCCTGGTCGGCGGCATCGGTTCGTTCGCCCATCATCTGCCTCCTCGACGGTCCACGGTAGGTCGTTTGGAAGGATGCCGCGACCAAACCTCCAGATACAACGCCCCAGACTTTCAACGTTCTGACGGCCGCCCCATCACCGTCAACGATACTCGCGAGAAAGGGATCAAACCCTCGCATTAGTCCTGGTAAATTGGCATTTTTGATGACCAACGAAGGGTCCTCGAACGACGCGCCCCCGGCATCGCCACCCGCATCACCGGCCA
>JANNNL010000482.1:0-2440 GCA_031398525.1 Actinomycetes bacterium
CCGTTGAGGATCCCGAGGTCGTAGCGATTCTTGAGGGCGATGACTTGGTCGCCCTTGCAGAGCCGAAGGTCGTCTATCTCGGCCACCAACGGGCCGACTGCCCCGGATGATTCGAGGAGCGCGTGGGCGCGAGCGTTCAGATCTCGGGCATCGCTGCGATGACCAGTGCCCATCAGCACGTCGCGACCGTCGGAGCGGTGCTTCCACCAATCGAGGACCATTTGGTCCCGCAGAGCATCGGAGTTGTGGGCGACCGTCACGTGCCCGAGTGCGTCGAGGCGGCGGACGGCGAGTTCGGCTTGTCCGTTGCGGAGCGCTTGGACGATGAATCGCTCGGCCGGATCCTGTTGGCGCCGGTTCTGGATCAGCTCGATGACGGGCACTCGATCGGCGAGCGAGGCGAGCAAACCGCCGGCTTCGATCTCGGGGAGCTGCTTGTGATCACCGACGAGGATCGTCTTCGCTCCCGCCCGATGCGCTTGACCGACCAGCGCGGCGAGCGTTCGGGTGCCCATCATTCCGACCTCGTCGACCACAAGCAGATCTCCTTCTCGGAACCGTATCCGGCCGCTGTCGAGCTGGCTCAACAACGCATGAGCCGTCGTCGACCGGATGCCTGCGCCGAGCTGGAGCTGTCGGGCGGCACGGGCGGCGAGCGCTGTCCCGAACACCCGGTGGCCGGACTCCTCGTACGCCTCCCGGACTGCATCGAGGCTGAACGTCTTGCCGGTACCGGCTCGCCCGATCACCACGTCCAACGGCCGACCGGAACCCGTCAGCTCCTCGACCATCCGTCGCTGCTCATCGCTCATCGACGGCCGGGCTTCGAGCGCAGTGCGGACAGCGACAGGGCTTGCAAGACAGGCGATCTGGCGAGGCGCGATGGCGACATCGATCACGGAGCGTTCAAGGTCGAGCATCTCCCGCGTCGTCCAACGTCCTTCGCCGAGATCGATTGCCATCGACGTGCCGAGGAATGCATCTGCTCGGGTCAGGATCGCATCCAGCGACGCTCCTTGGCGGGCGGCGCTGGCACAGGCTCGGATGGTGTCCGATCGATTGAAGGTCGCTTGCTCGTTCGTGACCGTCAACGCCAGCTCGTCGTCGGTGACCGACAGCGCGGACGTCCGGGCGACACGAGGAACTCGGGACAGGTCGAAGGAGTGGTCGAGCGCCTTCTGCCGCCAGCCCTCGCGCAACTCTGCCTCGGTGATGCCGACGGGCTTGGCCTTGCGAGTCGCAAGGGCGGCGACTCGTGCCCCGTCGCCTGAGTGGACGCCGCGTCGGTCCATTTCGGCCACGATCTCTGCTCGTCGGCCAGAGAAGGCCTTGCGCATGTCGCTACTGATGCCGACGATCTCGGCGACGCCGTGGCGGTCGATTTCGTCGAACACGACGCCGTGGCGTTCAACGAGTTCCCGACGAAGGGTCGCTTGGAAGACAGCTTCGGCGGTGTAGCGGAGGCGGTAGAGGTGGCGGGCGTCGAGCGCGGTGCGCCGACCATCGGGACCTTCGGTGACGTTGAAGACGGTCCAGTGAAGATGGATGCCGGGGTCGCCAAGGCGGCTGGTGCGATGCATGAACACCGCTCCGAAGAATCCGCTTCCAGGCTCGACGGAGGCTCCGGCGTGGCCTCGACGGACGAAGCACCCGTCGGCCTCGAGGAACCGCTCGACCTCGGCACGTGCTGCGTACAGGCCAGCTTCGACCTGACGGGCGTCGTCATCAGAGCCGAGTGCCCAGAGCAGCGAGACCGACTTCGACGGAGAGAGCGTCATGTCGAAGCCGGGCACGGTGAGGTCGTGTTCAGTCATTCTGAAACCATCGGGGTGGACGCCGGAGAACGCTCGGGCGAGGTGGTCGCGCTGGGCGACGCCGCCATACCCGTCGGCAGCGGCGAGGCTGCCGACCCATTGGCCGGGGGAGGTGCCCGACTCCGAGAGGTAGTCCTCTCGGCCGTCGATCACTTCCCGTTCGTAGTAGTCGAGATCACGGCACTTGGCGATTGAGAGCAACGGGTGGGACCCCCTTCGCACCTTGGTGCATCGGTGTGGTTGTTGTTGATCCGTCCGGAGGACGGACCGGGAGGTGGTACGGGATGACGTGGACTGGCTGGGGAAGTGCGTGGCGCGGGGTCGACACGCGGATTGGTCAGGCAGCAGGTGGCTCGCCAATCGCTCGTTCGGCGAAGCGAATGAGAGCGGCCTTGGGGATGCGCTTCTGACGGCCGAACCAAACAAATGGGAGTCCGTTGCGGCCTCCGGTGCGTTCCCACTCGACGGTGAGGGCGTAGGTGGTGGGGCGGCCGAGCTGGAGGGCTGTGGCGGCCTGGGCAATTGTCATGAAATCGGGCAGGTGGTCCATCATCGTCGTACTCCGCTTTATGTTGTAGATCTCAACAGTGGCGCATCATCGCGCGGTGTGCTAGCGTTTGCAAGTA
>JANNNL010000492.1:0-2224 GCA_031398525.1 Actinomycetes bacterium
ACTCCGATGCGAACGTCCACGGTGGGCTGGTCTCCTTGTGCCGAC
The DNA here is from genome assembly GCA_031398525.1 of Actinomycetes bacterium. Taxonomy (GTDB): domain Bacteria; phylum Actinomycetota; class Acidimicrobiia; order Acidimicrobiales; family Ilumatobacteraceae; genus JANMJD01. The sequence goes on from JANNNL010000492.1 coordinate 46, forward strand.
AACAGTTGTCCATCGTACGGGACCAATCGACGTCGCCCACTGTCCTCGACGGTCGACCCTGGTGTAGCTGTGGCAGAATCCGAGGGATACTGGTCATTGACGCCATCCGGTTAAATCACGAGACTGAGCCCATGCCGTCCCGCCGCACCATCGTGTTCGTCGGGTTTGACGGTGTTCAACCTCTCGACCTGGTCGGCCCGCATGAGGTCTTCGCCGGAGCCGACCAATTGCTCGCCACCCCCGCGTTCGCCGGGACACCAGGTTCAACGGCGGGATATCGCCTGATCATCGCGGGGCACCGAACGACCGAGTTCCAGGGTGAAAGCGGCCTGCTGCTGCGAGCGACGCACACATTCGACCAGCTCAACGGCGTAGTGATCGACACGTTGGTGATTCCCGGCGGCAACGGTGCCCATCAGATGGCCGACGACCCCGACTTCGTCGAGGGGGTCGGAGCGCTGGCAATGCGAGCCCGTCGGGTCGCCACGGTCTGCACCGGAACGTTTATCGCCGCCGCCGCAGGACTCCTCAGGGGGCGGCAGGTCACCACGCATTGGGCACGTGCTGCTCAACTCCAACGACGGTTCGACGACATCACGGTCGACGCCGAGGCGATCTGGCGGCGCGACGGCGAGGTGTGGAGTTCGGCCGGCGTGACCTCGGGCATGGACCTGGCGTTAGCGATCGTCGAGGCCGACCACGGCTCGGCCCTGGCTCAGGAGGTCGCCCGCTGGCTGGTCATGTTCCTGCGCCGGCCCGGCGGACAGTCCCAATTCGCCGCCCCCGTCTGGAGACCGGCCGCCGGACATCCGTGTGTTCGCTGAGCGCAGGAGGTGATCGCCGGGGACCCGACCGACGATCACCGCATCGATCTGCTCGCCCGCCGGGTCGGAATGAGCGAGCGTCACTTCGCCCGGGTATTCACCACCGAACTCGGTGAATCTCCGGGCCGCTACGTCGAGCGGGTACGCGTCGAGACCGGCCGCAACTTGCTCGAAACCACCGACCAGGCGGTCACCGCAGTCGCGACACTGTCCGGATTTCGTTCGTCGGAGACGTTCCGCCGGGCGTTCATCCGCATCGTCGGCGTCCCTCCCGATCTCTATCGCCGCCGCTTTCGCCACACCTCTGCACCCACACCCACACCCACACCCGCACCCACACCCACACCCACACCCGCACCCGCACCCACACCCGCACCCGCACCCACAAACACAAAGGACTGACCATGCAGATCGCCATCCCCATCTATCCCCGATTCACCGCACTCGACGCGATTGGGCCATACGAGGTGCTCCAACGCTTGCCCGAGGCAACCGTGACCTTCCTGTGGCACGAACGAGGCGAGATCCGCACCGAGAACGGATTCCTCGGCGTGACCGCTGACGCGACATTCGATGAAGTCCCTCGACCCGACGTGATCGTCGTGCCCGGCGGCATCGGATGTCGCGAGTTGATCACCGACGAACCGTTCCTTTCGTGGCTCCGCGCCGCCCACGAAACCACGCGCTACACGACCAGCGTGTGCACCGGATCGTTGCTCCTCGGTGCTGCTGGGCTGCTCGACGGCCTGACCGCAACGACCTATTGGGGGGTGCGCGAGACGCTCAAGCACTTCGGCGCAACCCCGGTCGATGACCGCGTCGTGGAGCATCTCGACCGACGGATCATCACCGCCGCCGGGGTGTCCTCGGGCATCGACATGGCCCTGCGGCTGGCCGAAATCATGGTCGACACGGTGGCGGCCAAGGCGATGCAACTCGGCATCGAGTACGACCCGCAGCCGCCGTTCGACGCCGGGGCCCCATGGAAGGTCGACGCCGAGGTGCTGGCCCGCTTCCAGGAATACGCCCTCGTCAAGGACTGAGCCGGGCCGGCCCAACCAGACGAGGGCGTTCGATTCGCACGTCGACCCCAGGCGACCAGCGGACGTGGGGTACCCCTGTCGGAGCAGGGAGACCGGCGGCGCGAACCGTCGTCTCGTCGCATTCGAGCAGCTCGGCGTGGTGAAGCGGCCAGGTCGGATGGTCGACACGAGCCCACATCAGCCGACGACCCCAGGTTGAGCCCAACGCCCAGCGGGCGGTCAGGAAGCGGTCGAGATCCGTTTCCTCAACCTCGGCGATCGCCGCGCCGACTCGCACTGCGACAACACTCGACGCCTCGCCAGAAGGCCACC
>JANNNL010000497.1:0-5256 GCA_031398525.1 Actinomycetes bacterium
GTACAACGGGTTCGGGTCGCCCATGCCCCGTGACCAGGAGCGCATCGCGTCGGAGGTGGCCACGCTGAACAGTTCCTCGTGGCGGCTGGCGGTGTCGACCCCGATCAGCAGTCGGGCCCGTTCGATGTCTTCATCGGTGAGCTTGTAGGCCGTTGCCTTTCGAGTTCCTTGGCGACGGCGTCGCTGACCGGCAGGCTCTCCGGGTTCCCGGACTGATCGGTAGTCGTCACGGAGAAAACATCAACCTCTTTTAGTTCTCGAGCGAAGAGGCGACTACCTGTTCAGGTCGAAGGCGCCGCGACGGCGCCTCTTCACTCGGGCTTTCAGTCCGGGTCGAAGATGTCGAGGGGAGCATCGCCGGCCCCTACATTGGCCATCCAGCACATCTGCTCCTCCCAGTGGGTTCGTGCCGCGTTGGCGTCCCCCTCGGCGATGAGGCGGACCAGCTTGATGTACGACTTTGCGGCTCGTCGCATGAGGACCTGGGTCGAACCAGACGCGGCCCCGACGTAGCGATCGAGCACCATGCGGTGGAGCACCTGAGAAAGTATCGACAGGGTGTTGTTGCCGCTGCGTAGAAGAAGAGTCTCGTGGACGAGCGCCGCCGCCCGTCCGAATCGGGCCTGGTCGCTGGCGTCGGCGGCGGCTTGGGCCTCGCCGGCGGCTGCGGCCAGTTCGGTCAGGTCATCGTGGGTGTGGCGAGTTGCCAGCCAGGCGGCCATGTTCGGCTCGATCAACGCCCGGGCCGCGTCAAGGTCAGTCGTGGTCGTGCCCCGTAGCTGTAAGACGACCGCGAGCGGTTCGGCCAAGCGATCGAGATTCGGCATAGTGACGATTGGTCCGCCACCTCGGCCGCGCTTGATCGAGATCAGGCCCTGAGATTCGAGGACTCGCAGCGCCTCACGCAGGGTCGTGCGAGCGATGCCCAACTCCTCGGTGAGTTCTTCCTCCGACGGCAGACGGTCGCCGATCTTGAGTTCGCCGTTGGCGATACGTCGACGGATACCGGCGGCGACGACCTCGCCGGTCTTGATCTTGCCGGTCTTGCTTGTGTTGGCCGGACTCGGGTCCATCGTCGCCTCCGATTGGGAATCGGCCCACGTTACGCGCGTCGGGAGTTGCACGAAAAGAATCCGCCACCTATTTTCCTACCGGGAGGTCACGACCTCGCATGGAGAACCTGGACGAGATCTTCTCGTCGACGGCGATTCAGGCGATGATGGGCGTGCCCGTGCCGATGATCCCGATATCGATCGATCCGCCGAACCACCTGCGATTTCGCAAGGTCCTCGACCCATTGTTCGCCCCGCGGGTGATCAACAAGATGGAAGACGGCCTGCGCGCCCAGGTGCGCGAGTTGATCGCTGTGTTTGCCGACGACGGCGAGTGCGACATCGTCGGGCAACTCGCCCGGCTGTACCCGACCCAGGTGTTCCTGACGATGTTCGGGATGCCCGTCGAGCACCGCGACATGTATCTCGGTTAGGCCGAGGGACGACGAGCTCAAGGAATCCAGTCTGTCGCACCGCGTCGAAGTCGATCGGATCGAGGTGACGGCGGGCTTGACGTTCCCGCCGGTTCCGTCTCCATGCGGACGAGAGATCGGCAAGCCCGGCACTGGCGCTAGCGAAGTCGGTTGTCATCGCCCGAGCGTAATCGACCGATGTCGGTCGGTACAGGGGAAAGCGGCTCTTCGGATCTGAGGGGGCTTGGGGATTCGCGGGTGCGGTAAAAGGGGCCCTGCGAGTCTCGCGGTGCTCTCGGCCCAACAGATTCGGGAGCCCCTGTGGGAACGGAACCCCTAGAGCACCTCTCGTGCGACGGGATCCGGCCAAACGGACCTTATGGAGACCCGGCGGCGGAGAGATTCCAGAAACCATCGGTCAGTCCGAGTTCGTTCAGGATCGCCTGGTTCTGCTCACGACTTCGCGGCTGCCAGTTCGGGTCGACTCGGTTGCCCCACCAGGCGTGGGCCAGGTCACAGAGCTTCGTGACGGGGATCGTCACTCCAGGAGTTCTTGTGCCGAGCCAGCGAGCGATGTGTTCTTCCGACCGGAAGAGATTCATCGTTCCTCAAGTGAAGACAATGTCGTCCCACCATCGAGCTGCGGGGACCACGCAATGAAACAACAGACTTCTATCGTCGGGCTGCTCGTTGCGTACGTTGACGGTCACCGGATCGCCGCAGTCGGCGCACGAGGCTTCGATGAGCCCGTCGACGTGTAACGCCGCGCAGATACCGAAGGCGTCCCACGCGCAGTTCGCATACCACCAACGGTCGTCAGCGCGCACCCGATAGGCGGTCGGGACCGCCGAGAAGGGATTCGCCATCCGAAGCTCGCGGGTGTTCGACTGCAGCACCAACGCATGATCATCGTGCAGCCGCTGCCAACCTGCCCACACGTCGTCAGCAGGCACGCCGATGGCCGCAGCAATGTCGTGGACCGTCGGCGGACAACCCAGCTCGACGAACTTCCGGTATGTCAAGTTGCGTAGCGCACGATCCTCGTCGTCCATCACCGAACGGTACCGCTTGGCCGGGCCGCTGCATACCAGTACAGCGGCTGCCCTATGGCGTCAGGTGTGGTGGTCGAGGAGGGAGGCGACGAGGGCGGCGATCGCCGACCGCTCGGACCGCACGAGGGTCATGTGGGCGAACAGCGGGTGTCCCTTCAGCCCCTCGATCACACTGACGACGCCGTCGTGACGGCCGACGCGCAGGTTGTCGCGCTGGGCGATGTCGTGGGTGAGGACGACCTTGCTGCCCCGCCCCAAACGGGACAGCGCTGTGAGAAGCACACTGCGTTCCAAGTTCTGAGCCTCGTCGATCACCACCCACGATTCGGTCAGCGAGCGGCCCCGAATGTGGGTGAGCGGCAGCACTTCGAGCAGGTGGCGGGCGGCGACCTCGGCGATGACCTCGGGCCCGACGATCGACTCCAACGCGTCGGTCACCGCTGCGGCCCACGGAGCCATTTTGTCGCCCTCGCTCCCGGGAAGGAAGCCCAGGTCCTGGCCGCCCACGGCGAACAACGGTCGAAACACCAGAATCCGCTTGTGGGTCTGGCGCTCCAACACGGCCTCGAGCCCCGCGGCGATCGCCATGACACTCTTGCCGGTGCCGGCGTTACCGCCCAGGCTGACAATGTCGATCGCCGGATCGGTGAGCACATCGATTGCTAGACGTTGTTCGGCGGATCGGCCACGGACTCCGAACACCTCGTGATCGGCACGCACCAGGTGGACCCGCTTGTCGGGATGCACCCGAGCCAGGGCCGACTGGCTCCCGGCGTGGAGCACCAGCCCAGTGTGGCAGGGCATGTTGCGCGCTTCGGCCATCTCGATGACGTGACGGTCGAACAGGTCGTCGATCACCGAACTGTCGACGTCCAACTCCGCGAGGCCGCTCCAACCGGAATCAACGACATGTTCGTTGCGGTACTCATCGGCCGCCAACCCGACAATGGCAGCCTTTAACCGCAGCGGCAGGTCTTTGGTGACGACCGTGACGTGGCGGCCCTCGTCGGCCAACGACCGGGCGACGATCAAGATCCGGTGGTCGTTGGACTCGCCACTCAACGCCGCCGGCAACTGTGACAATTGTTGATGGTTGATCTCCACCCGAACGGTGCCACCCTCGTCGTTGACCGGCATTGGCGCGGTCAGCGATCCGTGGGCGATACGCAACTCCTCCAACGCCCGCAAGCTCTGCCGAGCCGCCCATCCCAGCTCCGGATGATGGCGTTTGCCCTCGAGTTCGGTGAGCACAATCAGAGGAATAACCACCTCATGCTCGGCAAACCGGGTCAAAGCCTTCGGGTCGGCTAGGAGAACCGACGTGTCGAGGACGTAGATTCGTCGACCCCCCGCTTCTCGCGAACCCGACTCGTCCGAGGGGCCGGAGTTCGGCCCCGTGAGCAGATCGTCCACGAATCCCCAATCAGTTGTGCCTGAGCTGACCCTCCCTGTTTATCGCCCGTTTGCGAACGACGCGCGGATGCTCGGTGACGATGGTGCAACCGACTCACCCCCGAGTCGACAGCGAAAGCGTCGTCGACCGACGGTCCACCCGGGCAGATGTGACACGATTGTCAGATGGCTGACGCGAGACCCCGGGTGGATCTGCCGACGATCGAGGACGACTCTCGGCCGTTTTGGGATGCGGCTGGTGACCAGCGGTTTCTAATCCGTCATTGCCTGTCGTGCAACGAGTTTTCGCACTACCCCCGCACCTTCTGTCCGAGTTGTTGGAGCGAGGATGTCGAGTGGTTCGAGGCATCGGGTCGCGGCACGTTGTACACGTGGTCGACGGTGTACATCAATGACCTGCAGCCGTTCAGCGAGCGCCTGCCATACATTGCTGCCGTCGTCGATCTCGACGAGGGCCCGCGGGTGATGACCAATATGGTTGATTGCGACGGTTCGCAACTGTCGATCGGCATGGCCGTGCGGGCCACGTTCCAGGCGATCAGTGACGATGTGACGATCCGGTGTTCGTGCCTGCTTGAGTTCCTGTGGACGCGGTCCAGCGCTCCTGGTGGTCGCGATACGCTCGACGTGGTTGTCCGGGCCGGTGAGCGGAGTTGTGCTGATGAGGATCGCGTCGTTCAATGTCGAGAACCTGTTCGATCGGCCGCGGGTGATGAACCTGCCCACGTGGACCGAAGGTCGGCGGGTCCTACAGGCCTATGGCCGGCTGAGCGACCTGTTCCAACAGGCCACGTACTCCGACGATGACAAGGCCGAGATGATCCGTCAACTCGTCGAGCTCGACCTGGTCGTGAGTGACGTCGGTCAGTTCGTCACCCTGCGAATCATCCGCGGGACGCTGCTGCGTCGACCACGGTCCGGTCCCATCGAAATCGTGGCCGCGGGCCGGGCCGACTGGGTCGGTTGGGTGGAGTTGGTGACCGAGCAGGTTGATGCTGCGGCCATCGAGCACACGGCGATGGTGCTTCGAGATGTCGCGGCCGACGTTGTCGGGGTCGTCGAGGCCGAAGACCGCCGGACATTGGGCCTGTTCTCCTCGACAGTGCTCCCGCGGGTTGGTGGCATTCCCTACGAGCAGGTGATGCTGGTTGACGGCAACGACACCCGGGGGATCGATGTCGGACTCCTCACCCGCGGCGAGTACCGCCTCGTCGGGATCCGCACCCATGTCTTCGATCGGGATGCCGATGGCGCGATCTTCTCTCGGGACTGCTGCGAGTATCACCTACGAACCCCACGTGGGAACCGGATGGTGGTACTCCTCAA
>JANNNL010000518.1:0-7535 GCA_031398525.1 Actinomycetes bacterium
ACGTCGATGCCTGCCAGGCGGGGGTCCGAGCCGTCGTGGACGGCCGGGTCGAAGGCCCGCACGGTGGCCCCGACCTCGAGGAGGCGGTTGATGATGTTGAGCGAGGGCGAATCGCGCAGGTCGTCGGTGCGGGCCTTGAAGGTGAGGCCCCAGATGGCGAGGGTCTTGCCGGCGATGGTGCCGCCGCAGGCCCGACGGACTTTGGCGATGATGCGCTCGCGCTGCTCGTCGTTGACGGTGACCACGCCCTTGAGCAGGCCGAAGTCGTAGCCGGCGGATTCGGCGATGTGGATGAGGGCGTGGGTGTCCTTCGGGAAGCACGAGCCCCCCCAGCCGGGGCCGGGCTTGAGGAATTCCTGGCCGATGCGCTTGTCGTAGCCAATGCCGAGGACCACGTCGTTGACGTCGGCACCAACAGCTTCACAGACGGCGGCGACGGCATTGATGTAGGAGATTTTGGTGGCCAGGAAGGCGTTGGCTGCGTACTTGATCGTTTCGGCCGAGGCGGGCGAGGTGACGATCAGCGGGGCAGGGACGCCGAGGTAGAGCGAGGCGACCTTGATCGCGGCGGCCTGGTCGTCGGAGCCGATGACGATGCGGTCAGGGTGCAGGAAGTCGTGGACGGCCGAGCCTTCACGGAGGAATTCGGGGTTGGAGACAACCTTGATTTCGGGGCGGTTGAGCGCCCGCTCGACGACCTTGGTGGAGCCGACGGGGACGGTCGACTTGTTGACGACCACGGCGTTGTCGGGCAACACGGTCGCAATCTGCTCGGCGGCGGCGATGATGTACGACAGATCTGCGGCGCCGGACGCTGACTGCGGCGTCGGGACGCACAGGTAGGCAAACTCGCAATCGGCGGCCGCGCCTTCGGCGCCAAGCACGAAGGTCAGTCGGCCGGAGCGGATGCCTTCGGCGACCAACGTGTCGAGTCCGGCTTCGACGATCGGGATCTCGCCCCGCTGCAGCTTCTCGACCCGAACCGGGTCGATGTCCGCGCAGATGACGTCGTGTCCGATATGCGCGAAGCACGCGCCCGTCGTCAGCCCGACGTATCCAGTACCAATGATTGCGACCTTTGCCATACCTTAAGCCTAGGTAAACCGGCAAGAAACCCGAACGCGACCCCCGTGGGCCGATTGAACCGTTACGCGGAGTGGTTGCCGGTGATGGCCTGATCGGCCGTGCCTTCCGGGCCCCGGGGGACTTGTTCGACCGTACGTGCTACGCCGTGCTACGGTATCGGATGTGACCGCCACTATCTCGCATCGTGAACTCCGTAACAACAGCGCTGACGCCCTGCGCCGCGTTGCTGCCGGTGAATCGATCATCGTCACGAACAATGGCGACCCTGCAGCGATGCTGGTACCCATCGTCGGCACGACTCCGTTCGATCATCTGGTTGCTGCTGGTCGGGTGCGCCCGCCAACGAGTGGCGAGCCGTTTGTCGTGATCTCGGCGGTTCAAGATGGGCCGTCGACGGCTCAGGTTCTCGATGATCTGCGCGACGAGCGGTGATCCGCTACGTCGATACGTCGGCCTACCTGAAACTCGTGCGGCTCGAAGCGGAATCTGAGCCGTTCGCTGAGGCGTTACGAGATGCCGCGGGCGACGGGTTCCCGATCGTGTCCTCGCGGCTGATCGAGACTGAGATGCATCGGGCCGGGCACCGGCTGGGGGTACCCCGAGATGTGATCGACGCACAGCTGGCCAAGCTCACCTTGATCGAGATCTCGCCGTGGGCTACGCAGCGCGCCGGGGCGTTTCCCGATCCCCATCTTCGAACCCTCGACGCAATGCATCTCGCCGTCGCCATCGAATGTGGTGCCGAAGAGATCTTCACCTACGACCTACGTTTGACGACCTCCGCTCGGCTGATCGGCATCGCCGTTCGCCAACCCGGAGCGGAGCGGCTTGGGATGGTTCTCTCGGCTCGGTCTGATCCTTGGCTAGTCGTTTAGCCGGTTTCGGTCGCGGCTCGGCGCGCATCGGGTCGTTCGTCGGCAGCCTTTCGAACTGGCCGTGAACGGCGGTGATCTACGGCGTCGAGTCGGGGTGCGGGATTGGTCGAACGATGAGATCGTTGATCTGCTCGAAGTCGTCGGGGTTGACCGTGTAGAGGGGAAGGTCGTTGGCGATGGCAATTGCCGCGATCAAGGCGTCGTACGCCCGGGCGCGTGGCTTTCGACCGGCTGAACGGAGTGACGCAGCGACCCGTCCGAAAACTCGGGCTGCGACGTCGTCGAATGGCAGCGGCTCGAAATCGTGCTCTGCCTGTTGCAGGTGCGCCTGTCGGGCCGCTCGCTCAAGGTCGGAACGAGCGACCAGCGGACCTACCGAGAGTTCCGCCAACGTGATTGACGTGATCGTCGGCCGGCTTGGGAGCGCGACATGTGTGGCAAAACGAGGGAGCAAAATGACGGTGTTGGTGTCGAGAATTCCGTTGGCCGCTGTGTCGTTGTCCATCAGAGTTCCGGGTCGAGCAAGTCATCGAGGTCTGATCGGAACGCGAGCGGGTCGACGTATGGCAACTTGCGCCAGTGCAGCAGCAAGGTCCCTGAGTCGAGGACTCGTGGTTGGAGGGGACGTAGTTCGGCGACCGGAGCACCGTCGCGGGTCACGGTGAAGCGTTCCCCGGCGAGCACCCGGTCGAGTACTCGACCGCCGCTGTTGCGGAGTTCCCTGACTGTCACGTCTGTCATGTACTCACGGTATCACGGGTGAGACAGCCACCGCCGCGACATTCGGCGGACGCCAGTCGTCAGTCGTACCAGCCGGGAGACTTCGGTGGCGGGGAGGTCGCATTCGGCGGAGTCGAACCATCGTCCGCTTCGGCCGGCTTGGGTGGGCGTCGGCGTCGGATCTTTGGATGGTCGTTCGCCGCTTCCTCGGCGGTGACGACGGGTACCGGTTTCACGCGACGAGGCGTCGGAACGGGCGGTGGGTCGGGTTCGGCTCGTCGTCGACGGATTGGGGGCGCGGGAATTCCCGTGTCCGCCCGAGCGATAGGCGTGGGTCGGGGTGGTTTTGGCTCCAGCGGCTCCAGCAGGTCTGGCGGGGGCTTTCTCGCCGGGTCCCCCAATGCCGCCGACGCGCTGGCTGGCTCGCCGGCCTGGTTCTCGAGCCGCTTGGGTGGACGAGGGCGCAGGTCCGGTCGGTTCAGCGGGGCGGCGGGTGTGGGATCGCCGGGGAGCGAATCGAAGTACGTGAGCGCCCGGTCGCGTGGTTTGCATGCCGACAGCGAACTGGCGAACGCGGTGGTGAGCGCCAAGGTGACGAACGTCTTGGTGACCACACTGCCGCGGGTAAAGGTGGCCAACGCGGGGCCGAGGAGCAGACCCGACAGGGTGACCGTCCAGAAGAGGTCTCGCTGCGGCCGCCGAAGCTTGAATCGGCGGGCGGCCACGACGTTCTCGAGCCCGTACCACTGCTCCATCAGTCGTCGACGGCCAATGGACATCAGCATCAGCACGCCGCCGATCGTTCCCACGACGTGGCCGATGTACTGAAGGGTGCGGGCGATCGAGACACCCGAGTCCCATGGGGCTTGGAACAGGGTCTGGTCGAGACCCAGCCACTTGGACATGAAGCTCTTCTTGTGGGTGAACGAGTCGAGCAGAATGTGGCCGCCGACGCCGATGATCGCGCTGTAGAGCGTCATCCACCACAGCGGCCACCGTTCGCGCAGCGCCCGGTAGGAGTGGAGCCGCAGCGGCCCGCCGTCGGGAAGGTGGGCGAACGCCGTGTTGGCCACCCAACTGCGGATCGCCAGCGTGACCGCAATCGTGAATGGAATCCCCCAGACCACCATGCCGCCGACCTGGTGGCTGTGCCGCTGGACCCATCCCCGCATCGGATACCCGAAGTCCGGTGCCATCGACCCGATGACCAGCGCCGTCCCGTCAAACCACCGCGGCCGGGCGCGCTTGAGCGGCAGCACGATCGTCTGATGGGCGAAAAAGGTGAAGGGCATGGGGCGATCTCGTTGTGGCGACAGAACCGACAGGTCGCCACCGAACGGTGGACGACGCCCTTCCGCCCGGCAAGCGACAACGCCCAGCGTATCCGTTCCGACCGTTCTCGTAGCCGCGGCTGACCATCGGCGTGCTGAAGGGCCGCGGCGGTGCTCGAACACGCTGCCGAGCGACCGATGCGCCCTGATGTAGTCGGCCCGATGTCGTCGGCCCGATGTCGTCCAGTATGCGGCGAGCGCGTTGGTTGGCGTCACGGGATACCGGCAGATTACCGACGCCTATCTGGTTTCGCTGGCCGCGCACCACGATGCCCAACTCGCCACCCTCGATGTCGGGCTTGCTCGTGCTCACACGCGCTCCGTGCTGATCACCAACCCCGAATCCTGACGCCGAGACGAACCGATCAGCGGTGGGCCGGGATCGTACGTTCGTCAGGGCCTCGGAAGCTCATCGGCGGGTCGAGCAGTCGGCCGACATGGCCGAGTCGTAGGCGATCGTCAATGGACGGGTAGTTCCGCGGGTGCAAGAGTCGACCTGGCTGCGAGTCGGGCTGTCGGAGCCACCGCCGTGGCTCATCATTGGCATGCTCGTCGCCCTCGGTTCCGTCGTTCGATCGATACTTCGTCATCGAGAGCGAGGCTGCCACGGCCCAGGCCGAACGTCGACGGGTCGATCTTGGCGCCCGTGATCCGAAAGGTCGAGCGAGGCGTCCAAGTCGCGACGACGTCCACCTGCGCGCCAGCGGGCCACGGTTCCGAACTCATGAGTCTCATATCGGAGGAAACTCTCCTCATCTACGTGCCTGGTGTGTAGACTTTCATTCTGTGTTGGCTTCCAGATACGACGATGATTCGATCCGGTCGACCTTGGATTCGGTGTTCACGTATAGCGAGGCGCGCTCCGCAGGTGTGACAGATCGCAGGCTGTATGCGTGGCGCGACGATGGAACGTTACTCGCGTTGGGTGGTGGCCTCTACCGGTGGGCGGACGCCGAACCGGCCAACCTCGACCTGATCGAAATCGCCGAACGGATGCCGCGGGCGACGCTCTGTCTCGATACAGCCTTGGTCCACCACGACCTGATCGACGTCATTCCCGCGGCGACAGATGTCGCCATCCCGAGGGGATCCCACCGAGCGAGGCTGACTGCCCCAACGCGACTGCATCAGTTCGATCGCGACACATTCGACATCGGCCGTGACGACCTTGAGGTCGGGGCGCGCCGACGGCTCGGAATCTATTCAGCGGAGCGGTCAATCATCGACATTGTGCGCCTGCGCCACGATCAGGGAACGGATCTTGCCTGGGAGGCATTGCGCCGATGGTTGCGGCGGCCGGGTAGGAATCCGGGTCAACTTGTGGCGATGGCCGCCAGGTTCAAGGGCGCGGAGATCCCGATCCGGCAAGCGCTCGAGGTGTTGCTGTGAGTCCTCCTTCGCGTTCGACGCCGGCCGGGCGCGCCTATCTTGACCTGCAAAAACTCGCCCGAGTCAATGGTCGACCTGTTCAAGAACTGTTTCAGTTGTACATTCTGGAAGCGTTCCTTGATCGCCTTTCACAGTCGTTGCACCGAGACCGCATGATCTTGAAGGGCGGCGTGCTCCTCGCGGCGTTCGGCGAACGACGACCCACGCGAGATGTCGACCTTCAAGCGCAATCGGTGGCCAACGATGCCGACAACGTTCGCCGCATCATCTCTGAAATCGCCCGGATCTCCATCGACGATGGTGTCGAATTCGAAGCTGAGTCGGCGACCGCCGACACTATTCGGGACGAGGAGGTGTATGCCGGTGTTCGAGTGTCGTTGCCAGCAACACTGCTCACCGCCCGACTGCCATTCCACGTTGACGTGAACGTGGGCGACCCGATCACACCAGGCCCGCAGGAGGTCAGGGTGCCACGCTTGCTCGGCGGCGAGATCTTGGTGCTCGGCTACGGCGTCGGAATGGTGCATGCCGAGAAGATTGTCACTGCGATTACGCGGGGCACGACGAATACCCGGTGGCGTGACTTTGTCGACATCTTCCTCCTCGCTGGTCGTCACGTCATCGAGGGACACAATCTGATGACATCGCTGCGCACCGTCGCGGCCCACCGCGAAACTGATATTGAGGCGCTCGCTATCGTTCTCGACGGCTATGCCGAGATGGCCCAGCCCAGGTGGTCAGCCTGGCGGCAGAAACAACAGCTCGAGGACCGCGTCCCGGAGTCCTTTGGCGAACTCCTCACCGCGGTAATCGACTTCGCCGATCCGGCTGTCACCGGTACGGCTGTTGGGTCCACGTGGGACCCGACGTCATGGTCTTGGCGGTAATCAAAGCGGACGTCGCGGCGACACCGGAACCGTCAGCGGGCTCGAGCAACCGCGTGGATGGAGGCGAGCGTGACCGTCGCGGCGATGACGACGGCGATCGAGAGCGCGGCCTGAGTGATGCCCGAGGCGGCTAGGGCACCCGTGCGAGCGACAACCAGGCTGCCAATGCAGCCGACAACGGCGAGGCCTTCGATGCGACGCGGCATGCTGCCGCTCTGGGTGACGCGTCGGAACGAGGTGGCGGCGACAACGATGAGCGGCCAGATGCCGAAGAGCGTCCCGACCAGCGCCGATGGTCGACCGGCGGTGCCAAACACTCCCATTGACATGATGAGGAACACCTCGGCATAGTGCACCTGCCACGGGAGTGCGGTGCGGCCGAGCAACTCCCAGGCGGTGAGTCCGAAGACCATTGCGAGCGCTGGTGGCAGCGGGCCCGTCTCCGGCACGCAGCCGTAAATAGCGGCCGCCCAGGTGGAAACCAGCACTGCCGGGGCCCCGGGCCTGGTGAGTTGGCGATGAGCGACTGGCAGAGTCATTGCCGCGATGATCATGACCGCGATGATGGCGATGGGCGCCCAGACATAGTGCGGGCTTCCTAGGCGTCCGTACGGCCACTGCTGTCGGACGACGATTGCTCCTCCGGTCAGTCCGACAACGAGAGGTCCCGCGAAGCGTCGCACTAAGGGATATCGCCGATCGTCGATCCGATGAGCCGCAGGATGATGCTGATCATTCGCTGTGTATTACTCGACGTCGTCGAGCAGTTCGCGGTAGATGGTCTCAATCCGATCGACCGCCAGCCGCGAATCGAAGGCTCGCGAGCGAGCCCGTCCTGCCGCGGCATAGCGAGCCCGTCGCTCAGGTTCTGTCGCCAGCGCGAGCAGCGCTCGAGCGAGCTCGAGTGGTCGTCCGGGCGGCACGAGATCGCCACAGAGGTCCGCGCCCTTCAGGACTTCGGCGACGCCACCAACGTCGGTTGCGACAACCGGAAGTCCAGCGACTAGCGCCTCCATGATGGCGAGTGGGAAGCCTTCATGGTGAGACGGCAAACAAAAAAGATCGGCACCGTGGAGCAAGTCGGTCACATCGTTCCGGTAGCCGAGCGCATGGACAGTTGCCCCGAGACTGCGTCGCTCGATCTCTTGAACGAACTCCCACTGAAGAGGTCCTTGGCCGATCCAGACGAACTGAATTCGACTGTTGGAGTTCTTGACGAGTTCAGCCGCATCGAGCAGGTCCATCGG
>JANNNL010000732.1:0-14910 GCA_031398525.1 Actinomycetes bacterium
GCCGATCTACCGGCCGACGCCGGGCGACTGATCGTCGCCGCCAACATCATCGGTGATCGGCCGGAGCATCCGGTCTTGATCGTCTATCACGGCTCCGACGAGTCCGAACCCGGTCCCGACTATTCGTACTCGGCGGATATCGGCAATTGGTTCGCCCTGCCCGACGATGGTTTGCCGCCGTCGTTCGATCGTCGAATCGTGCCCAGTGGCTACGGGCTGTACTTGTTCTCCCGGCCGGTCCTCGAGTCTGGTGAGTCGGGTCTATCCGAAGTGGTCGTACGAACGTATGGCTTTGGCGGCGCCGTGTGGGAAGTCGCGTCGCCGACCGGCCGCACGGGATATCAGGCCTGGCGGGTAGCCGGCGAGATCATCCTCAACCCCCACACGAGCCCGGCGACCGGCGGCGTCTACGTGCCCACCGGTGACACGTGGCGCGACCTGCCGAACGAACCGGCGACCCCTCGTCCCGTCGACCTCGCCGGGGTCTACGGCTTCAACGAGGCGGTCTACGAGGACGCCTCGGGGTGGGTGCTCGACCAGCTCCGCCAAACCTGGGTACAGATCCCCCCGGTCGACGATCGCACGTCGAGTTCCATCGGTTCCGTCGGGCGGAACCTGTTCATCTTCGGTGGTGACCAATGGCCGACCGGCGGCCCCGGCACCCTGCTCGGCGACGCCTGGCTCTGGGTGCCACCCCCTGCGTAGCGGTCACATCGCCGTCTGCACGGCGTCCTGAATCGCGGGGTAGGCCGCCCGGCCCGGATTGAAGAACCTCGGGCCCCGAAGGTGAGGGCTACATCACCGCCGCGGCGCACCCCACCGAGTCGATCGTCAAGGCTTCGAGTCCGTTAGCCAGAGCGGCTTGCTGAGCTTCCGTTTCGCCAGGTGGCGGATGATCAGTCGTCTCATGATGACGAGGCCTGGGTGACTTCGATGATCATGTCGGCAGTGGTGTTGAGCGCGCCGACGTTGGCTTGTTGATTGGGGGTGGCGCTCCACCAGTACGGGGTCATCTGGAGCAGCAGGCGGGCGTCGTCGGCGGTCAGCGACAGGTCGAACTGCACCCGTCGGGTGTGGATGGCGGGGCGGGTGTCGGACGGGGCGAGATCGGACGACGGCTCGTGGGGGCGGGCGTCGCGGTAGAGGTGGTGGCGAAGTCCGGCGAGGTGGTCGGGGCCCGGGGAGACGGTGACGACGATGCCCCCGGTCCGCAGGACTCGGTCGAATTCTTCGAACGGACGGGGCGCGAACACCGAGATCACCGCATCGAACAGCGCGTCGTCGAACGGCAAGCGATACGACGAGGCGACGGCAAACTCGATGTCGCGATGCCGCCGGGCGGCCAGGCGGACCCCGGGCTTTGAAACGTCGATGCCAAACCGCACCGGCGCGTTGATCGCCGCGAGATACGACCCTTCGCCGCATCCGGCGTCGAGCACCCGCTCGCGACCCTCGACGACCGAGGCGACCGCGTCCATGATCGGTCGGTAGTACCCCGCATCGAAGATCGTCCGCCGGGCCCGGATCATCTCGGCCGAGTCCCCCGGCTCCGCCGCGCCCCGCTTGCGTCCGGATGGCAGCAGATGTAGATATCCGTCGGCTGACCGATCGAACCGATGGGCGGCCGAACACGACGCCCCCGTCGCATCACGCAGCAGGGGGGTCGAGCAGTGCGGGCACCGGAAGTAGATCGTCATGGCCCCAGCAGCGCGGCGGGAACCACCGCAATTCCGTCGGTGGTGCGGTACGCCTCGGGTCCGGTGGTGACGACGACGGCATCAAGCAGGTCTGGTCCGATGGTTTGGCGAAGCCATCGCAATTGCCGCAAGTCGTCGCTGTCAACTGACCGGGTCATCTTGACCTCGACCGCAACGACGCGATGATCGGCGCGTTCGACGATCAGATCGACCTCGTGCTCGCCGCCCCGGGTGCGGAAGTGGTGGACGCGAGCCTCGGCTGACTGAGCGTAGGTCCGCACCGACTGGGTCACCAGCGCCTCGAACAATGCCCCCAACAGGGTCCCGTCGCGTGGGATCGCCGGTCCTGTCGACGCCCCATCGAGCAGAGCCTCCCGGTCGACGCCGAGCAGGCGGGCGGCGAGGGCCGGGTCGACCAACTGATGCTTCGGTGGAGTCGACAGCCGGGCGATCGGATTGTTCGAGGGCAGCCACGCCGGCACGGGGTCGAGCACCCAGAGTCGCTCAAGGACGTCGCGGTAATGATCCGTAGCGCCCCTCGCCGGTTTGTCGCCGATGCCGGCCGTTGCTGCATCTCGGATGACCTCGTATGACGCTCTCGATGACGTGGCTGCGGCATACGCGGTGAACCAACGACGTAGCGCCGCTGGATTGCGGACCTTGCGTCCCAGTTCATCGAAGTCGCGATCAACGATTCGATCGATATAGCCATCGAGGCGGGCACGGAGCGGGCGTCCCTGCGAGGAACGGAGGCCAGGGAACCCTGAGTGAAGAATCTCGTCGGCGTAGGTCGTCAGGGTGGCGGTGGTCGCTCCGTTGACCGTCGGGTGAACGCCGCTGAGGAGTTCCGTCAGGCTGACCGAGGGGTCGAAGCCGCGCTCGGCCAGACTCAGGGGCCGCATTCGGACGGTGACGATACGTCCTGCTCCGGAGTGCGTGGAGATGTCATCTCGTGATGCGGAGCCAGTGAGCAGATACGCCCCAGGCCCGGCACCGTCGTCGACGGCGCGACGGACGATGTCCCATGATTCGGGCAGTCGTTGCCACTCGTCGATCAGGATCGGTGCGGACCCTTGAAGCAGCCGGGCCGGGTCGGCCACGATGATGTCTCGCTGTGTGGCTGTCTCCAGTCGGTATGCCGTCTGGCAGCGACGCAGTGCAGTCTCGGTCTTTCCAACGCCCTTGGCCCCTTCGATGGCGATCGCCGGGACGCCGGCTTGTAACTCGTCGATTTCGTCATCGACGATCCGTCTTGAGTATCGCTCACCGACTTCCATCAGTCTCAATGTACCACTCTCTAATGTGCAAAATGGCACCTTTGTAATGCACAAAATGGCGGCTCTCCAGTGTGCAAAGTGGCGGATCATCGATGAGCAGTGACGACCGAAGTCGGGGCGGGCTACGTTCGGCGGCATGGATTTCACAGATCGAGTCGTGGTGGTAACGGGTGGCGCGTCGGGGATGGGGACGGCATCGGCCCGGCGGTTCGCGGCGCATGGAGCGCATGTGGTGATCGTCGATCGCAACGCGATTGGTGCCGCGGAAGTGGCCGATGAGTTGGGCGGCATCTCGCGCTCGGGCGATGTCGGCGACCCCGCGTTCTGCACCGATGTCATCGGCAACGCGGTGACCCACTTTGGTCGGCTCGACGCGCTGGTCAACGCGGCCGGAGTGATCGTGCGGGCCTCGGGCGTCGACACGACCGACGAGCAGTGGCACCACATCATGAACGTCAACGTGTCGGGCACCTTCTTCATGTGCCGGGCCGCGATCCGGGCGATGCTCCCCAACCAGCGTGGGGCGATCGTCAACTTCGGTTCGATCTGGGGCGACCTCGGCTCCTCGGGCGTTGCGGCCTACTGCGCATCGAAGGGGGCGGTCCACAACCTCACCCGCGCCCTTGCGATGGATCACGCGGCCGACGGCATCCGCGTCAACGCGGTCTGCCCGGGGGAGGTCCGCACACCGATGCTGCAGTCGGAGCGATCCGAACCGGTGACCGACGAACTGCTCGCCCGCATCGCCGCGACCGTGCCGATGGGTCGCCTGGCCGAGCCATCGGAGATCGCCAATGTCGTCGCGTTCCTGGCGTCCGACGAGGCGAGCTACATGACCGGCGCGATGGTCAGCGTCGACGCCGGCTACGGGGCTCGTTGAGCATGAGCTTCGAACACCGCCGCCTCGGGTCGTCGGGCGCACGCGTTGCACCACTCGCGCTTGGCACCGACAACATCCTCAACCCGACCCCCGAGGACGAGTCGATCCGGATGATCATGCGGGCCCTCGACGCCGGGGTCAATCTCATCGACACCTCCAACTCGTACGCGGCGGGCGAGGCCGAGCGGGTCATCGGTCGGGCGCTGCGCGAGTCGGGTCGGCGGGCCGAGGCGTTCATCGCCACCAAGGCCTACTTTCCCCAGGGCGCGGGACCCAACGATCGCGGCGGGTCGCGTGCGCATCTGATGCAGGCGTGCGACGAGTCGTTGCGGCGCCTTGACACCGACCACATCGACCTCTACCAACTTCATCGCCCCGACTTCGACGTACCGATCGACGAGACAATGGAGGCGTTGAACGACCTGGTCCGCGCCGGCAAGGTCCGCTACATCGGTTCGTCGACCGCACCCGCGTGGCGAGTGCTCAACGGAGTGATGACGGCCGCGGCCAAGGGCCACACCCGCTTCGTCACCGAGCAGCCGCCGTACAACCTGCTCGACCGGCGGGTCGAGAACGAACTCGTCCCGATGGCCCTGTCGCACGGTCTCGGCCTGCTCCCGTGGTCGCCGCTGGCGATGGGAATCCTCGGCGGCCGCTACCTGGACGACGACATCCGCCCATCGGGGTCACGCGCCGCGCAGCGCGGTGGCATCTATGCCGAGCGGGTCTCGCAGGCGGCAGTCAGCGCCGGGAACCGGTTCGTGCGCATGGCCCGTGACCACGGCTACGACGCCGCGCAGTTGGCGATCACCTGGGTGAAAGACCAGCCCGCAGTGGTCGCCCCGCTCATCGGCCCGAAATCGGTCGAGCAGTTGGAACACATGTTGCCCGTGTTGGAGATGTCGCTGACTCCCGAGATTGCCCGGGCCTGTGATGCGATCTGCCCGCCGGGCAGCGCCATCGCCAACTTCCACAACTCCGCGGCATGGATGAAAATGCGACTCAACTTCTGGTCGTGAATCCATATCGATAGCGATGAAGATCCACGACCAGAACATGACGCAGGGATGTTCAGCTGGGCATTTCAGGCAGAACGCGGCGGTTCATAGACGAAGCGCGAGAAGATCACGCAGAGGGCGGCGAAGCCGGTGCCGAGCAGCAACGGGGCGATCAGGCCGTGGGATTCATACAGCCGAGCCGCGGGCACCGAGATGGTGGCGCGGCCCAGGGTGCCGGCGACGAACACGATGCCGATGCCGGTGGATGGCCGGTCGGGGATCAGGTTCGACGCCAACGGCAAACCTGACACGATGGCGAACTCGAAGCCGAGTATGTAGATCGCCAGCCACGCCAGCCCGAGGGCGAGTTGATCGTGGGCGAGGGCGAGCAACAGTCCGCTCGGGACCATCAGCGCCGCCCCGTAGATCATCGACCGGCGCTTCCCCCATGCATCGGTGAACCGCACCGAACTCGACGATGCGATCAACTCGCCCGCTCCGAGCCCGAAGACCACCGCGGCCAATCCGGCGGCGTTGAAGCCGAAGTCGTCTTCCAGCCACGATCCGAAGGTCACGAACGCCGCCTGCGACGCCAGCATCAAGCACAGGTTGGCGCCCATCTGCGGCAGGATCCGCCCCCACGGCAGGCCCCGGATTCCACGCTGGTTGGGCGAGGACCCGACCAGCGCCGAGTCGGGAGCTGCGGATGCAGACGAGCGAGCGGGCGCGGTAGCGGGCTCGGTATCGCGGTGAACTCCGGGTTCGAGCAACTTGGCGACGAGCCCGGCGAGGGCGATCACCGCCACGGCGGCGACGACGTAGGCGACGTGCCACGACGTCGCCCACGTGACCAGGCCCATCACTGGCACGCCGACCAGCAACCCGCCCGCCCACGACAATTCGGTCACCCCGATCACCCGGCCACGCCGTTCGAATGGCACCCGTTCGGCAACCCATCCGGTCATCGCGATGTCGACGGTCACCTTGGCCAAGGCGATGCCGAGCAGGGCGACCGTGAACACCACAATGTTCGGCGACAGCGACATGCCGAGGGCCGCCAGCCCGATGCCGGCCAACCCTCCGGCGATGGTTTCGCGACGCGGCCAATGGTCGACCAGACGGCCGATGAAAGGCGCGGCGAGCCCCCCGAGTTCGCTGAGCGACAGCGCGAAGGCGACGCGCCCCAACGACACGTCGAGGTCGCGTGCGATCGTCGCCAAGAACGGCGGGGCGAAGCGATACGCACTGTTGGCCGTCAACCGGGCGACGGTCAACAGCGTGATGCGCTCACGCACCTGGTGGGGATAGCTCTCGTCGAGCAGACGGGACAACATCAGTCGAGACGGATCAGCCGACGTCGGTCAGTCGGGAACGTCGGGGTCGATGTCACCCGACTTGGCCATCAGATAACCGATCGCCCGCTCCGACTTCGGGTACCGGTGGACCAATCGCCAGAACCCCGGTCCATGCCCGCCGACCTCCAGATGGGCCAACTCGTGAACGATGACATAGTCGAGCACCCAGTTGGGGAAGCGGGCCAGGCGGGCCGACAGCCGAATGGTGCCGGTGGTCGGCGTACACGAACCCCAGCGCGACGCCATGTCGCCCGCCCATTTGATGTCGCGGGGCCGGGCGAGGTCGTAGCGGCGGGCCAACTCGGTCGACCGGGCGCGCAAATCGATGCGGTCGGTTGAAATCTTCCGACGATGCCGCGCCGTCATCGTCTCGACCCAGTGCGTCTCCTCGGCCTTTGACATCCACGAGGGGACCGTGATCCGCAACACGCCATCGGTGACCTGGGCCCCCACCGTGCGCCGCCTCCGGTCGGAGCGGACGACCTCGACGCGCAACTCCTCGTCGTCATCGACCCCGTCGGCCGTGGGCGCAGTTGGCGGGTAGGCCGGAGCGACCTCGGGAACCCGTGACGACTTGGTCACTGGCACCGGCTCGAACCCGGGCAGCAGTAGCGGCTCGCCGTGACGATTCATACGCGTTGACTCTGGAATGGTGTCGGCGGGGCAGCGGGGGTTTCGAGCAGGTGGACCACATCACCGGCGCGCACATCGACCGGAGGATGGGGTTCGACGATGAACCATGCCCCCGACAGGTTGGGCATATGCACGTCGGTCACGTCGAGAATCCGCCGGAGGTGACGAATCACTCCGCCGTGGGTGAGCATGAGCACCTCGCCATTGGGATGGCTGCGGGCCACCTCGATCATCGCCGCAAACGCTCGCGCCGAGGTCGACTCGACCGACTCGAAGCCCGGCGGGAGTTGCCCGGCGGCGAGGAGCCCGGGCCACGCAGCTTCGATTTCGTTGCGATTCAGGCCGGTCCACTCGCCGGCGTCGTTCTCGATCAATCGCTCGTCGAGGTGCACCGGGCCGATTCCAAGTTGCCCGGCGATGATCTCCGCGGTATGGCGCGCCCGCTCCAGCGTGCTGGTGATCACTGCGTCAAACGTACCAAGGAGTTTCGATGCGTCGTAGGCCTGTTGCTCGCCTGCCTCGCTCAGTGGGGGGTTCGCCTGACCTTGCCAGCGCCGCTCGGCGTTCCACGTCGACTGCCCGTGGCGAAGGAGCAACAGACGCGTCGGCATGAGGAGCGAGGGTACCGTGCCTCTAACCTCGCAGGCATGACTCTTCGGTTGACGAGGCGGTGTCGATGACGATTTTGCGATTGTTCGCTTCGGCCCGAGAAGCGGCCGGCACCGGTCGCGACACGTTCGACGAACCCACGGTGGCCGCCGTCATCGATGCTGCGTGTGCTCGGTACGGCGAGCGGTTTGTCGCCGTCTTGCCGACCTGTCGCGTCTGGTTGAACGGTGATGAGGTCGATCCGTCGACCACCGTCACCGAGCGTGATGAGGTCGCCGTGCTCCCCCCGGTCTCGGGCGGTCTGTAGGACGGTCCGACGGGGGGTCGTCGGGGGTCTATAGTCCCGTCATGACCGAGGACGCAGATAGGCGTTTCCTGGACTTGGGCGAGTTCATCCGCCAACAGCGAGAGATCACCCGCATGTCTGTGCGTCGGCTGGCCGAACTCGCCGAGGTATCAAACCCGTATCTCTCGCAAATCGAGCGGGGACTACGAAGACCGTCGGCCGACATCTTGCAGCAGATCGCCAAGGCGCTGCGCATTTCGGCCGAGCAGTTGTACGTGCGGGCCGGCATTCTCGATGCCGACGCCTTCGAGGAGATCAGCGTGCTTGATGCCATCAATCGCGACCCGCGGCTGTCCCCCGATCAGAAGCAGTCGCTCGGCACGATCTACGAGAGCTTCATCTCGCACTGAGCGGTAAACGGCCGTTGGTCGAGAAGCGCACGATGGAAGACTCGGCCGATGCCGATCGAGATCCGTACCCCGACGGACGAGGAGTGGCCGGCGATCTGCCGGTTCGACGCTCGCAGCTTCGGGAGTAGCTACACCGAGGCCGAGATCGAAGCGCTCCGCCAAGTCCACGACATGCGACGATTTCGCGTCGCCTACGACGAACGTCAGATCGTGGCGATCGCCGGTTCGTACGCGATGGAGGCCACACTGCCGGGTGGCGCATCGGTGCCGATGGGTGGGGTGACCTGGGTGGCGAGCGCGGCAACGCATCGCCGCCAGGGGTTGATGACGCAGGTGGTTGGTGCCGTTCACGACGACATCGATCATCGTGGCGAGCCCGTCGCGTCGCTGTTCGCCTCGGAGGGCGCGATCTATGAACGCATCGGATATGGAGTGTCGACGCATGTTCGGGTGACATCGATCGACGCTCGCGCCGCCCGCTTGCGCAGTGAGTTTGCCCAGCCCGTCGGGTCGGTGCGGTTCCTCGACGAGAAGGATGCCGCCCCCGCGCTTGCCGAGATCTGGGAACGATTCCGTCGTCTACGGGCGGGTGAGACTGCCCGAACGGTCACCGATCAGCAGTTCTTGATCGATCGTCGCAGCACGCCCGAAGGGTCACGGACACCGGCGACGTACCTGAGTCACGCCGATGGTTACGCCGCCTACCGGCTGGAACCGCGGTGGAACGATGGGCATCCGGCCCACCGCCTGAACGTGCTCGAGATCGCCACCGTGACCCCTGAGGCTCACGCTGCGTTGTGGCAGACACTGTTGAGCATCGACCTGGTCGGCACGATCACGGCGCAGTGCCTGCCGCTCGACGACCCGCTGCCGTACCTGTTGGAGAACCAGCGGGTACTTCGCACGACCGAGTTGAACGATGGGGTGTGGGTCAATGTTCGTGACATCCCCATGGCGTTCTCGGCCCGGACGTATCGAAGCGCCGAGCCCTTCGTGGTCGAGTCGAATGGCCGCCGGTGGGCGATCGGCGGTGGCCCCGACGGCGGGTCGTGCACGTCGGTTCGCACCAAGCCCGATCTGGTCACCAACCACGCCGGGCTGAGCTCGTTGCTCTACGGCGGAGTCCTTCCCTCGACGCTGATTGCCGGCCGACGGATGACCGGGCGGACTGCCGAAGTCGTGGCTCGAGCGGACGTTTTCTTCACGACAAGCCTGATGCCGCATTGTCAGGATCGTTACTGAACATTGCCCATCGGCAACACTCAATCCGACAATGCTTGCGCCCGCCTGCGGAATCGACCACAGTAGGCGTCCAAAGTGTGCCGACGGTGATGGGGCAGAAGGAATCATCCGCCGCGCGCATACCCAGGAGGATGGCCATGATTATTGGAACAACGGTTGAAGACGTCTGGTTGCCAGCGCTGATTGCCCTGGTCGTCGGATTTCTCGTCGGCTGGTTGATCTTCGGGCGACGCCTGCGCAATCGCAGTCGAATGCTGCGCCAGCAGATCGACGACAAACAACGCGAGTTCGACACCACAAGCCGGGAGCTTGGCGGCTCACAGACCGAAGTGCAGTCGTTGCTCGCCGTTCGCTCGACTCACGAGGCGAAACTGGCCGACTTCGAAGCCAGCACCGCCCAACTCTCCGCCGACCGGTCCGAGGCCGAGCTACGCGTCGCTGGGTTGGAAGGCGAGCTGTCGGCGGCTCGCCATCAGCATTCGGTCGTCAACACCCGCCTCGTCAAGCTGCAGGGCGACCACGCCACGCTTGGCTCCACCGCCAAGGACTTGCGCGCTTCACTCAATGACCTGCAGGGCGAAGTGGCCCAAATCTCGACGCTCCATGCCCGCATCGGCGAGCTCGAGCCGCAGGCTGCGAAGCTGATCGAACTGCAGTCACGCCATGCCGAACTCGGCACCGTCGCCGTCAGCCTGCGTACCCGGGCGCTCGACTTGGAGACGACCAAGGGCTCGCTCGACACGGAGTTGGGGGAGTGGCGGTCGCGTGCAGCCCACTCGGCAGCCGAGGTCGAGGAACTCCGCACCCGCGTCGCCGACATGGAAGCGGTCTATAGCGATCTGCAGCGCGACGTTGAAGGTTGGCGTGGCCGCTGCACCGTATTGGAGGCCGAGGCGGCCCAGGTGGCCGGCCTGAGGTCGCGGGTCGGAGAGTTGCAGGCCGAGGCCGGCCGGCTCCCTGGATTACGGGCGCGGGTGGCCGAGTTGGAAGTCGATGCCGCCGACGTTCCCAGCCTGCGGGCGCGTAACGCCAGCCTCGACATCCAGATCGCCGAGTTGAAGGCCGAGCTCAGCCACATCGGCTCCGAGGCCAAGGGGCTGCAGTCGTTGGTTGCCGAGATCGAAGGGCCCGCGGCAGAGGTTCCTCAGCTACGCGAGTCGGTCGTCCGGTTGGAGGCCGACATGGCCCGATCCTCCGCGTTGTCGTCGGAACTTCACGCTCGCAACGTCGAGTTGGAATCGCAACTCGGCACCCACCGGGAGGAATTGGGGGGGCTGCAGACGCAGTTCGCCTCGATCAACACCGACGCCCGGGGTCTACGCGGCCAACTGGCCGAGTCGCAGAATCAGATCGGGTTGCTGAGCTGGGATATCGACAATTGGCGCAAGCGGGCCGAAGCATCCGATGCAGACGGTGCGGCACTGCGACAACGGATCTCCGAACTGGAAGGTGACAATCTGCGGTTCAGGGTCGCCGATCTTCGAGCTGGGGCCGAAGTGCTCGGTTACCCGATCAAACTCGACGATCTGAAGGTGGTCGAAGGCATCGGCCCGGCGATCGAGACGTTGTGCCACGACCGTGAGATCCGTACGTGGCAGATGCTCGGCGACACGTCACCCGAGGTGTTGCGCGAGATGCTCGATGCCGCCGGCCCGCACTATCGGGTACACGATCCGTCAACCTGGCCGGAGCAGGCGGGCTTGCTCGCCCGAGGCAAGTGGGGCGAGTTCAAGGAGTTCACCGATCGACTCAAGGGCGGTCGCGGGGACTGAGCTCGCGGTGCAGAATGGCGCGCGCTGCGGCGACCGCCGTGGAGAACGTCGCCTGGAGCAGGTACCCACCGGTGGGGGCTTCCCAATCGATCATCTCGCCGGTGACATAGACGCCGGGCCGCGCCCGAAGCATCCACGACTCGTCGATGTCGGCCAACGCCACGCCACCGGCCGTCGAGATTGCTCGGTCGATCGGCGAGGTTGCGGTCACGACGATCGGCAGCGCCTTGATCAACGCAGCGAGGCGGTCGGGATCATCGGTGCGGGCGTTTGGCGTGGCCTCGCGCAACGCCTCGCTGACCAGCGCGACGGCGACGCCCGACAGTCCGGTGGCGCGGCGAATGTGGTTGGTCCGGGAGTCGCCGGGGCGTCGTCTGGCGAGCCGGGCCGCGAGATCAGCATGCGACCGGTCGGGGTGAAGATCCACGAGCAGGGTTGCCGATCCGTGCGACTCGATCGTGTCGCGCAGCGAGGCAGCGAGCACGTACACCCCGCCCCCTTCGATTCCGGCGTTCGTGATCACTGCTTCTCCACGCAGTGAAGTCCCGTCGGCCGCGCTGGTCAGTCGGACATTTTTCACGGGTGCGCCGGCGTGGGCCGCGCGGAAGTAGTCGGACCATTCGACGACGAATCCGCAGTTGGCGGGCCGAAACGGCACGGTCGAGATGCCCTGGGCGTCAAGGGTTGCGGCCCAGGCGCCATTCGACCCGACGCGTGGCCAACTCGCACCGCCGAGGGCGAGCACGGTCGCGTCGGGGGTTGCCGAGATGGTCGAACCGTCGCCCGCGATAAACCGCAGCGCACCGTCGGCGGCCCACCCCGTCCACGTCGTGCGGGTGTGGAATTCGACGCCGAGGTCCGCCAAGCGACCGAGCCAGGCGCGCAGCAGTGGGGTGGCCCGCATCGTTTCGGGGAAGACCCGGCCGCTGGAGCCGACGTAGGTTCGTTGACCGAGATCCTCGGCCCAGGCGCGCAGCGCGGCGGGGGGAAAGGCGCGGATGGCGGGTTCGAGCCGCGGAGCCGCCGCCCCGTATCGGTCGATCAGCCGGGCGATCGGTTCGGTATGGGTGAGGTTCAGGCCGCTGCGTCCGGCGAGGAGGAACTTGCGACCAACCGACGGCATTCGCTCATAGACCGCGACCCGCAGGCCGGCCGACGCCAACACCTCGGCGGCCATCAACCCGCCGGGCCCGCCCCCAATCACGGCAACGTGTTGATCGAGCGACGGCATCGTCGGCAGCGTACTGAGCGTCGCCTACGGCGCGGGCGGCGGCTGGCAACGGGTATCAGCCTGGTGGCGCAGCATCACCCGATCAATCTTGCCAAGGCCGTCGCCTCACTCGATCTGGTTTCGGACGGTCGGTTCATGTTCGGCATCGGAGTCGGCTGGACACCGACGAGATGGACTACCACGGCGTTGACCCAGCAACTCGGCGCGGCCGGGTACGCGAGAACGTGCTGGCGATGCAGCAACTCTGGACCGAGGAGGAAGCCTCGTTCGCCGGGCAGTACGTTAACTTCTCGGCATCGTGGAGTTGGCCCAAGCCGGTGCAGCATCCGCATCCGCCAGTCGTGATGGGTGGCGCCGGTGGCCCGATCACCTTCAAACACATCGTCGAGTACTGCGATGGGTGGATCCGATTCACGGGCGCGGCAACGTGCTCGAGAAGCTGCCGTTGCTGCGCTCGATGATGGCCGACGCCGGTCGCGACCCCGACAGTCTCGACCTCGGTTTGTTCGCCTGCCCGCCCAACCAGAGTGCGATCGACGGGTACGCCGCGGCTGGAGTCAACCGGGTCGCCTTCGCTCTCCCCGCCGCCGGGGTAGATGTCGTGCTGCCGTTGCTCGACCGCTACGCGACGTTGATCACTGGCTGATCCGTCAGGGCGTCTCGGTGACGCGGCGGCGGAGTTCGACGAACACGGTGGATCCGAGCATCGCTTCGAGTTCATCGGCGAGTGAGTCGATCACTGGTCGGTCGCCGACGTAGGCCCGGCCGCCCTCCGTGCAGCACCACGACATCGTCTCGCCCTCATGTCCCCAGTCCTGGCGACCAGCGGCGCAGGGTGGCCGTCTCGGTCCCGTCGTCGTTCGGGTCCCACTCGATGCGCACGGGGAGTTGCCAACACACCGACGGCTTCCACTCCGTCGGCGAGTCACCGTGATCGACGGCGGCGAGATGCAGCGCGCACCCTTCGCCGCCCGCGAAGCCCGGTCGATTGAGGAAAATGCAGGCGCCGTCGACGACCCGGGTGTTCCAGCCTGGTTCGGCACCCGGGGTCGCGGGGACGACGTCGCGCAACACCCCGTCGGCCGCCTCGGCATGGTGCTGAAACCGTGACGGTTCCAGCATCGCAGCGAAGGCGGTGACGGTCATTGCTTCGGTGGCGTCACCCATCTCGGCACCCACCGAACAACATCCCTGGTTGAGATGTTCGGCCGGTTCGTGGAGAATGCCAAGACACCCCCGGCCCCAGATGCACGTCCAGTTCGAGGTGAGAAACGACCGCTCGAACCGCCAGTGCGTGCCATTGTCGTCGAACTCAATCGTGTCGGTCGCGGCCTCGTCGGTGGGTTCGGTCACATGGGTAGCGTAGGCGGGGCCCAGTTGGGCCGTGTCGATGATCGATGGATCAGGTTTCCCGGAGTAGAAATACGCCATGGGCCAACTTGCCACGATGCTCGGCGCCGGAGCCACCGACACCTTCCTCGGGGTCCCGGCCTGCTCGCTCGCCGATCCGTCGTCGCTCAGCGGCGTCGACGTCGTGGTGATCGGGGCTCCGTGCGCCACCCCGTACGCGTCGGTGGGGCCGTATTCCAAGAGTGCTCCAGCGGCGATCCGGGCGGCATCCGCGACGTACGCGACCACCCGTCACCACCACAACTTCGACCTCGACGGCCCGACGATTCCCGATGGAATTGTCGTAGTTGACGCCGGCGACATTGCCTGGGATGCCGCCGACGGGCCGGGTAACCGGGCGCGGATCATGGCGGCGTGCAGCGCGGTTCTTGCCGCGGGGGCGGTGCCGGTGGTGCTCGGTGGTGACGACTCGATTCCGATTCCGGTGATCCAGTCGTACCAGAGTCGCGACTCGCTCGGTGCAAACGGGCTGACCATCGTGCAGATCGACGCCCACATCGACTGGCGCGACGAGGTGCACGGCGAGCGGATGGGCCTGTCGTCACCGATGCGCCGCTCGTCGGAGATGGAGCACGTCGGTCGGATCATCCAGGTTGGCCGACGCGGCGTGGGCTCGGCGCGCACGGCCGATGCGGATGCCGCTGCAGCATATGGCGTCGCATTTTTTGGGGCGCATGGGGTGCATCGCACCGGGGTGGGCGCGGTGCTCGCCGAGGTGCCCGAGGGTGAGCCGATGTTCATCACCGTCGATGTCGACGGTCTCGACCCGACCACGATGCCCGGCGTCGTCGGCCCGGAACCCGGTGGTCTGAGCTACTGGCAGGCGATTGAGATCATCGACGGCATTGCCGAACGGGCCCCGATCGCCGGCTTCGACATCGTCGAGTTCGTTCCCGAACTCGACGTCAACGGCCTTGGCGCGTTGACCGCCTTCCGGTTGACCGCCCATGCCATCGGGCGTATCGCCCGCCAACGCTGAAAGCGATTGAGACATGCCCGAGGGTCATACCGTTCATCGCGCCGCGGCAGAACAGCAACGACTGTTCGGTGGCCAAGCCCTGCAGATCACCTCACCGCAGGGCCGGTTTGCCGGCGCCGCCGAGGTCGACG
>JANNNL010000612.1:0-4099 GCA_031398525.1 Actinomycetes bacterium
GCGGCGTCGAGGTGATCTCGATCGACTTGGGCAGCTTGTATCCGGAGATCAGGCTGCGGCAATAGAGGAGCAGTTCCGCCTCGGTCACGACACTCTCGGTCTCGCCCGGACCGGAGACAGCGGGTTCCCGCGGGACGACGACTGCATGCACGGCCTCGCCCCAACGCTCGTCTGGCACTCCGAATACGGCGACTTCCAGCACGCCCGGATGGCACGAGATCGCTTCTTCGACCTCGGTCGAGTACACGTTCTCGGCCCCCGACAGGATCATGTCCTTCAGCCGATCGACGAGGAACAGACATCCGTTCTCGGCCAGATAACCGAGGTTGCCGGAGTGATACCAGCCATCACGCAACGCTGCGGCCGTCTCCACGGGCTTGTTCCAATAGCCGTGCATGATGTTCCCGCCGCATATGCAGACCTCGCCCACGTCGCCGTCGGCGCACCACCCTTCGTCGTTGTCGTAGATCGCGAGCTCGACGCCCGGTACGGCCGGCCCGCACGACCGGGCGCGTGGCCCGTCGAGTTCGAGCTGTTCGTCAACGAGCGCGGTGACCAGCGGGGCGGTTCCGGCCGCAGAGAACGCCGGAAGCACAACATGGCATCCGCCGTGGAACACGGTCGCCCCGATGGCGAACGAGCCGGCGGCGTGGAACAGCGGCGATGTCACCAACCACCGGGTCGACGGATCGAACGGGATGATCGACATCAGATGGAATGCGTTCGCCAGAAGATTCGCGTGGGTGAGCATCACTCCCTTCGCCGCACCGGTCGTCCCGCCCGTATAGAACAGGCCGGCGAGGTCACCGCTCGTCACGTCATCGGGGAAGTGACCCGGTTCGTTCGAAGCCAGCAGCGCTTCGTACTCGTCGGGAACCCGTACGACCCGCTCGACGATGTCGTCGGCCAGTGGCAGGTCGGTGAAAAGCACGCGGGCACCGGGGTCAGCCAGCGCATAGCGCAACTCAGCCTCCGTGTGGCGGGTGTTGAGCGGCACGATCGCGTATCCGGCGCCGGTGATCGTCTGGTAAAGCTCGATGTACCGATGTGAGTTCGACGCCGCGACCGCAACCTGGTCGCCACGCTGCAGGCCCATCGCCGCGAGCGCGCCGACCAAACGACGGCATCGCTCCCACGTCTCCGCGTAGGTCAGCGACACCGACCCGCAGACGGCCGCTTCCGCATCGGGGTAGCAGCTCACCGCCCGCCGAAGCGGCGACACCAACGTCGACATCGTTCCCCAAGTCTCCTCGATCGAGATCCTCCAGCATGACGCATGGAGCCGACCATCCCCGCGATCGGGAGGCAACTGTTGGTGTGACGCCGTTCACTCGGGTACCCTCCAGGCGACTGAGGTTCGAACACAGGGGGTGGCGAGTTTGCGGTTCACGAGAGTCGCACTCGATTCGCGTTGGAGAGGGCGCCGGTGACGGCGACCATCGATCGGCGTGTAAATCCGGCGTCGGGCGAGGGCGGGTGGTATCCGACGGTCGCATCACGGGCCCGCGATTGGGCGCAGCGCTCACCACGACAGGTGGCGATGCGGGAGAAGGATTTCGGAATCTGGCGTGAACACACGTGGGGTCAGCTGTGGGACCTCGTGCTCGATGCGGCCCATGGGCTG
Source organism: Actinomycetes bacterium (assembly GCA_031398525.1). Lineage (GTDB taxonomy): Bacteria > Actinomycetota > Acidimicrobiia > Acidimicrobiales > Ilumatobacteraceae > JANMJD01. The sequence continues at coordinate 1,625 of JANNNL010000612.1, forward strand.
CTCACGCTCGGTCATCAGGTCGGTGATCGGGTCACGATCCACAGCGAGGACAATCCCGAGTGGGTCGTGATGGATCTTGCGTGCGTGGCGTTGCGTGGAATCACGGTCGGGTTGTACCCGACCAATCCCGCAGCCGAGGTGGAGTACACGCTCGGCGATAGCGGGGCGGTGTTTCATCTGGCCGAGGATCAAGAACAGATCGACAAGGTGCTCGAGTCCGACCCCGTCAAGGTGTCGGGGTTGCGCACGATGATCTATCTCGAGCCCCGGGGGGTTCGCTCGTACGATGACGAGCGACTGTTGTCGTGGAGCGATTTCCTCGAACTCGGTCGCTCACATCGCTCCGCCAACCCTGGTGCGGTCGAGGAACGCATGGCGCAGGCCCGTGCCGATGACGTGATGACGCTGGTGTATACGTCGGGCACGACCGGTCCGCCGAAAGGTGCGATGCTCACCAACGCGAACGCCGGTTTTTGCATCGATACGGTTGTGAACTTCGCCGGGCGGATGCCCGGCCACGTCGCTCCGGGCCCCGACGACCTGATCGTCACCTACCTGCCGTTGTGTCACGTGGCCGAGCGCATCTTTTCGACGTGGCATCTGGTCGGTGCCGGGTGCGTTCTGAACTTCGCCGAATCGATCGACACCGTCGCGGCGAACTTGCGGGAAGTGCAGCCAACGCTGTTCTTTGCCGTCCCGCGCATCTGGGAACGGTTGTATGCGGGTGTGCTGATCCGGTCGCGGGATGCCAGTTGGTTCAAGCGGTTATGGATCAAGGTCGGGCTTCGTCTTGGTTCGTGGATCGGGGCGGCGAAGGTCGCCAATCACGGTGAGCACACGCTGGTCAGCCGGATCGTCTATGGCCTGGCCTGGCCGATCGTGTTCCGACCACTCAAGGAACGCATCGGGCTGCGACGCGTTCGTCATGCCGGATCGGGGGCGGCGGCGATCGCGCCGGAGGTGCTCGAGTTTTTCATGGGAGTCGGTGTGCCGGTATTCGAGTTGTATGGGATGACCGAGAACACGGCAGTGGCGACCGCGAATATTCCCGGGCGGATGAAGCTCGGTTCGGTCGGTGAGGCGTACCCGAACACCGGTCTACGACTCGACCCGGAGACCGGTGAGATTCAGACGCGCAACCCGGGCGTGTTTGCCGGTTACTGGCGCAAGCCCGACAAGACAGCCGACACCTTCACCGCTGACGGTTGGTTGATGACGGGCGATGTTGGTGAATGGGTCGACGGGACGCACGTCAAGATCGTCGACCGCCTGAAGCACATCATCATCACCTCCGGCGGCAAGAATGTCTCGCCGTCGGAGGTCGAGAATTCGCTGAAGACGTCGCCGTACATCAAGGAGGCGATGGTCGTCGGTGACGGTCGAAAGTTCCTGAGTGCTCTCGTCGGTATCGAGGTCGAAACGGTGGGCGATTGGGCGACGCGCCAAGGAATCCCATTTACGACGTATCGGGATCTGACCGAGAAGCCCGAAGTCATCGCTCTGGTCCAGGGAGCCGTCGACGCGACCAACACCAAGTTCGCCAGGGTCGAGAACATTCGCAAGTTCCGCCTGATCCCGAAGGAACTCGACCATGAGGATGGCGAATTGACGGCGACCCAAAAACTGAAGCGGAGCGCGATGGCCGACACCTTCGGCGACCTGATCGAGTCGATGTACCGGGATGCTTGAGCCATGTCAGTAGCAATCGGATCCTGGGGAAGCACGAGCCCGCGCGCTCGACTCTGGCAGGCGATGGGCGGCGTCGCCCGGCGTAGCGCGCGACCGGTTGGGATGGTGGTGGTCGCCGGATTCGTGGTGCTCAACACCGCGGCGCTGATCAATGACTACGCGAGATTCGTCCAGACCCTGGCCCGCATGCTTGCGGTTGCCGGGCTGTATTCGATGATGGCCCTCGGGTTTGTGCTGATCTACAAAGCGACCCAAACGGTGAATTTCGCCCAGGGTGCGATTGCGTTGATGGGCTCGCTGCTGCTGTCGATCGTGTTCATCAACAAGAACATCCCCGGGCGTTGGTTCGAGAGCCCGAGATGGCTGGCGTGGGTGGTGGCCGTCGTGGTCGCGACGGGTCTGTCGGTGGTGCTCGGGTTGATCCTCGAGCGTGTCGCCATCCGGCCGATGATCGGCGAGCCGATCTTCGCGGTGGCCGTGATCACCCTCGGTCTCGAGATCGTGTTGCGAGCGGTCGGGGTCGACGCGATCTTGATCAACGCGCGAAGCCTCGGCGTGCCATGGACCGGCAGCGTGACGCTGGGTCGGGCAATCATCCCGATCACCTACATCGTGGCGTTCGGAGTGGCGGTGCTCTGCTATGCCGCGGCGTTTGCGTTCTTCCGTACCCGGACCGGGATCGCGATGCGGGCCACTGCGTTCGACCAGGAGGCCGCCCAGGCCCAGGGCATCGGCGTCGGCAAGATGTTTGCGATCGCGTGGGGGGCCGGCGCCGGTCTGGCTGCG
>JANNNL010000628.1:0-6311 GCA_031398525.1 Actinomycetes bacterium
GCCGGATCTGCGCAGCCTGGCTCACCCACCGCATCCGCCACCTCAACGCCGAGATCCCCACCCGATGATCGACCGCACACACCGCGACATCCTCGCCGAGGGATCAGCCGTCTACGACCAACTCGTCCTCGACGGCTACCGGGCGTCGATCAGCGACAAAGGCCGGCTGTGGATCGTCCCAGCGCTCCCCAAAACCCACCGCCTCCACCCATACCGCTACGACGTCGAATGCTTCCTACGGGCCAAATGCGAACGCTGCGCCCGACCCGGCCACCACGGCACCACCCGCCTGATCATCACCTACTGGGACGAGATGATCTGCCACAACTGCGCCGACGAACTCGGACGACCCGGCGGGATCTTCGACCGAGACAACACCTGGCCCGCTGATGGACAACCTTGCGCTGATCCGCTGGCAGCTTGACCAGGTCCGCCGCCACCGTGACAAACCCCCGAAACCCCACACCGATGACACCCAGGACAACACAGTGACCCTCGTCGGGAACCTCACCCGAGACCCCGAACTCCGGTTCACCAACGGAGGACGCCCCATCGCCTCGTTCGGGCTTGCCGTGTCGCGCCGCTACCAGATCAACGGCGAATGGCAAGAACAAACCGGGTTCTTCAACGTCGTCGCCTGGGGCCAGCTCGGCGAGAACGCCGCCCAATCTCTCGGCAAAGGATGCCGCGTGATCGTCAACGGCCGCCTCGAGCAACGCCAGTACGAGAACAAAGACGGCGAACAACGCAACGTCGTCGAGGTCGTCGCCGACGAACTCGGCCCATCGCTCAAATGGGCGATCGCCGTCGTCGAACGCACCACCCGCTCAGACAACGCCACAACCGGCCAGGCGGGCTCAGGACAGTCCCGACCGCCCGCCGGGCGATCACCAGCCGCCGACTACGCCTACGGCGAAGAGGAGCCGTTCTAGGTGGCTCGCCCAGACCTGTCCCCCGAAGCGCTCGCCGCCGTTGGGCTCATCGCCCGGTGCGGATCGAAAGCGCTACAGATCCGCTACTCCGACGACGAACAACCCGTCGTCTGGTTCGCCGTAGCGACGTTCGCCAAGAACCGATGGGAAACCGCCGCCGGCGATTCCCCGACCACGGCAATCATCCGTCTCACCGAGCAACTCATCGACGGTGGCCAGTGCACCCACTGCCGCCGAGGAACCGGCCTCTGGCTTGATCTCGAACCCCCGCTGATCACGTCGGTCTGCTGGTACGTCTACGACCCTGAACTGAAGACGTACCGCCGGTCCTGCGAGGGCGACACGTGAGCGGCCTCCACCTGTGGCACTCGGTCTACGGCCTCGGTGGCGTCCAACACATGGACGCGCAACCGCCCCCCGACTGAACGGAGGGCGGTGCTCGCTGCTCGTGAGGCTGCGACCACGTTACCCCCGACGAGGAAAGCGGACCTTGATGCACCTGGCCACCGACAACGAAACGATCCGAGCGACCCACGAACTGGAACGGTCGATCACCAAGCTGCGAGTGCGTATCTCCCACGCCCTGCGACGGATGGCCGACCAGACCGGCGGCTCCCCCACGCGGGCCTCCGGCGCCGACGCCGGCGGAAACGGGGGAGGGATGCTCATCGACAAGGACCAGCACGGCCCAGAGGAACGCATCCCGTCGACAACCGTCGAGACCGCGGCGATCAACGCCCGGCCCGACATCGCCGAACGCGACCGGGCCGCGCTACGGCGCAAGGACGGCCAGATGCTCGACCTGTCCCGCGAAGTCGACGGGCTCGTCAACCAGTACACCGGGCGCCGCTTGTCGTCGGCCGATCTGGCCGAAGCACACAAGGCGATGGTCGACGACATGTGGTGCGCGAACTGCATCAGCCACGGTGTCACCCAGCCCCGCAAGACCGACGGGCTCCACTGCGGATGGTGCTACAGCTTCCACGCTGAGCACGGCCAGTACCCACCGAAGCCGCTCGTCGAGCTGCATTCGCAAGGCCGGCGACTGCACCAACGTGACATCGACCGGGCGCTCGCCGGGAAGCCTCAGGTCAAGGGCCGCAAACGGGCGAAGCGCTGATGCACCCAACCTCACCGTTTTCCGTGTTACCCTCCCGGTATCGCTTGAGTTGGCCTACGTGGCTCCGAGCCGATCCACCGCCTTCCAGAAATGGGAGGGGGGAGAGATGACCCTCGCCGTCATCGTCGGCCTGGCGCTCACCCTCGGCCCGTGCACCTCGCTCAACACGGGGGCGACCGCAACCCGCCCGGCGACCCGCAGCAACCCACCCGCCGACCTGACCTTGTCGGGGCCGGAGCGGTGCGCCAACATCGTCGCGGTCACCGCCAGCGGGGTACCGCAGTTCGCCCGGTTCGTCGAAGCCGGCAGGGCAGAACTCCTGATCGCGACCACCCCTGGGCAGGCCATCGAACTCCGGGCGTACCTTGCCCTGCCCGACTGGTCGACGGCCGGGGCGAACACCGACACGATCACCGGGACCACGATCGTCGTTGACTGCACCCGAACACTGAAACCATCCGCCCGGTTCGTGATTCTCCACGAGATCGGTCACGCCATCCGCCAGCAGATCGACCCGGCCTGGTACCTGGTCCCGTCGGCTGCGGCCGAAGGCGAAGCGGATTGCGTTGCTCACATCCTCAACGATCAGCTGTTCGGTGAACGTCTGCCGCTCAGCGTCGGCGGTCACGGCGGCTGCCCGAGAGCGATGCTCGACCCGACCCGAGCTTGGCTTGCCTCGATCACATAGAGCGAACGCGCAGCCGATTGATACAGAAAGAACGCGTGAGCGAACTGCAAACGAAAGTTTGCAGCGCAAATCGTAGAGAAAGAACGCGGCGAGCGCCCGGCGGGTGGGGGGGCGGGGCCGCGACGGGCTGACGCCTCCCGACTCCTAGGAACCCGTGGGTCTGCGCACCTTTCTCTCTCTCTAAGACAGACCGGCTCTCCCAAAAAAAGTGGCGTTGACGTGTTCTTTCTCTACGAATCGCCCTCAACTCTTGTAGTTGGTGTACCACGTTCGGTGGTTCATCGTGCTCGACCTTCCAATCCCAGAAAGCAGAAAAATGAAAAAGCTATTGGTCAGCGTTTTTGCGGTCATCGTCGGTCTCCTGACGCTCGGTGCCGCAGCTCCCGCCCACGCAGGATCGTGCTCGGCGGTCAGCGGTCAACCGACGGTCTGCGTAGACCCAACCACGGGCGTCGGCCCGGTGGTCAACGTCTACGGCACCAGCGGTGCCTACATCACCAGCCTCCCCAGCCCCGTCGCCGTCTGCACCACCGGCACCATCACCCCCCGCCAATTCTTCGACAACAACCCGGGCTCAACGACCGGAGTCGGCTGGAACAACGGTTCGAATTCTTTGAACGTCAAGACGGCCGGGTCGACCTCGTGTGTTGCCGGGGCCAACGTCGCCACCGTCAGCTACGCCCAGTGGGACACCCTGCGCTGGTACATCGCCGCCTACGACATCCAGCAAGCCCGCACGAGCTCCTGACGGGTTCTTGCCGCGCTACGACCGAGCCCACCAGGCCGAGCGGCGCTCCTGGAAACCTCTGGTGGCCACCGGGCTGGTGCTGTGCTCCCGCTGCGAACACCCGATCGGCCGGCGTCAACGTTGGCATCTCGACCATGACGACGGGACCCGACCCCGGCTCCGCCAGGCGACCGGTCGGTCATGGCCGGCCCACGGCCCGTGCAACGAATCCGCCGGTTCCGTGAAGCGCCACACCCGCCCAGCGAATCCACGATCGAGGATCTGGTACTGATGGCCATCGAGCGTCCGGTCGCCAAGCTCGGGTGGCTCATCGATCGCGAATTCGTCTTCGAGAAGCACAACGGACCGAACCGGCGAGCAGCGACCCGCACCCTCGAAGGGCTCCACGAAGCCGGTCTCCCGGACACCGGCTTCGAGTCGTTGTGCGACGGGTTCGAAATGCTTGCCGAGGCGGTCGACGCGGACCCAACGAACTCCGGTCTGTGGTCGCAGTACCGGGCCGCTGACCTGTTCCTCCGTGGGCTCGCGAAGGACTTGGCGCATGGCGAGAAACCCGAAGCCGACTGGACCACCCCGGCGACCGTCACCCCGATTCGTCCCGCCGCTGTACGGGACCCCAAGAAACCCGGCAAGGCAAACCCTCGGACCGGAAGTGGCAGAGGTCGCCAGGCGGCTGGGGAAGCCGCTGATGCCGTGGCAACGCCACGTCGCAGAGGTCGCTCTTGAGGTAGACCCCAAGACCGGGGAACTCTGGTACGAGCAGGTCATCGTCACCGTCCCCCGCCAGTCCGGCAAGACGACGCTGATCCTGGCCCTGATGGTCTGGCGGTGCATCACCTTCGCCCGCCGCCTCGGCGAACGGCAGGTCGTCACCTACATCGCCCAGCGCGGCAAGAACGCCCGCAAGAAGCTCGAGCGGGAATTCATCCCGATGCTGCGTCGGGCGGAAGGGTTCACAGAACTGACCTCGACGCGGTCGCGGCCGAAGCTGTGGACCGAGTGGAAGCCGTCGTTGAACAACGGTTCCGAGCACATCCTGTTCGGGAGCGGTTCCTACCTCCAGATCGAAGCGCCAACGGAGACCGGTTCGCACGGCGACGTCCTCGACATGCCGGTGATCGACGAGGCATTCTCCCGCGAGAACGACCTGGTCGAGCAGGCCACCGACGCTGCCTCGGTCACTCGTCGATCCCCGCAGTCGTGGATCATCTCGACCGCCGGTAACCGCAAGTCGATCTTCTTGTACCTCAAGGTCCTGTTCGGCCGGCGGCTCGTTGACAAGCCCGACAAGAAGGCCCGCACCGCCTACTTCGAATGGTCCGTCCCCTCTTCGGTCCAATGGGATGATCACACCCAGTGGGCCAAGTACCTCCCGGCGCTCGGCCACACGATCACCTTGTCCCGGCTCCTCGCCCGGCTGCAGAAGGCCCGAGCGAACCCCGACGAAGTCGACGAAGAAGGGTTTGAGCCTGGTGAGGCCGGGTTCCGCCGCGGGTATTTGAACCAGTGGGTTGACCCGCCACCGTTGCATCGTGAACTCGACCGGGTCCGCGAGATCACCCCCGAGTCCTGGGCGGCACGAATGGACCCAGAAAGCGTCATCGTCGGCCAGACCGTCATCGGAGTCGCCGCCGCCAACGGCGGAAGCTCCGCCGTGATCGTCGCTGTTGGCCGCAACGAGGCCGGTCGCGCCCACGTCGAAACGATCCGGTCCGACGGCAACGTGATCCTCTGGTTCGAAGACACCCTGCAACGGGTCATCGACCAGCACGGAGCGATGGCGGTGGTCCTCGACCCGAAAGCCCCCGAAGGGGTTCTTCTCCCGCAGATACTCCGGGCCGTCAACGGCCGCTGCGACGTGAAACGGCTATCAGCGGTCGAACTCCCAGCGGCGTGCCAGGCGTTCGCCAATGCCGTCACCGACGAGCTGCTCGACCACCTCGGTGACCTGCTCCTGTCCGATGCGATTCTCGGGTCGTTCCGCAAAGACCTCGGTGCCCGCGGTTGGGTCTGGGACTCCGCCCCATCCGAGATCGATATTTCCCCGCTGCGGGCTGCGACGGCCGCCTACTGGCACCTTGCGCTGATCATCGCCACTCCCGAACCCGAGCCCGAACCGGTACCACAGCCGATGTTCGCCTTCACCCGATGAGGAGACCAGTGATGCGTTACGCCCTCGTCGCCGCCCTCCTCGCTGTCGCTGCAACGCTGATCGCCGCCGGCGCCACAATCCTTCATCCCGCCGCCGGCCTGATCGTCGCCGGCGTTCTCCTCGCCGGGTGGACATGGCTTGTTGTCGGGCCCGGACAGCCAGGCAACCAGTGACGTTGCTGCAGCGCCTCTTCGACCGTGCCAAAGACGCCAGCGTTGGCGGGACCGGGGCACCATTCGACCAAGGCCCAATGTGGTCCCGCCCTGACCTCCTGACCGCAGTGTCCTCGTTCAGCGACCGGGAAGCTCTTCCAGCGTCGTACGTCGACATGGTCGAGCAGACCTACAAGAGCAACGGGATCGTGTTCGCCTGCATCCTCGCCCGGCTCCTACCGTTCTCCGAGGCCCGGTTCTTGTGGCAGCAGTTGCGTTCCGGACGCCCCGGCGACCTGTTCGGAGCGGCCGACCTGGACCTCCTCGAGCATCCATGGACGAACGCCACGACCGGCGACCTGCTCGCCCGCATGGAACAGGACGCCTCGCTCGCCGGGAACAGCTACTGGACCGTCGTCGACGGCCGACTGCGACGCCTCCGGCCCGACTGGGTCACGATCATCTCCGGGGTACGCGGCGATGTCCACGGCAAACCATGGGATTTGAACGCCGAGATCC
>JANNNL010000743.1:0-3573 GCA_031398525.1 Actinomycetes bacterium
GGTCGACCTCGCCCAAGCTGTTATCCCGGGCATGGTCGAACGTGGCGAAGGTTGGATCATCAACGTCTCGAGCGCGACGGCCAAACACAACGCTGGGCCACCGTTCCGCACCTCCGGCAGCGCCATGGCTATCGGTGCGTACGGTGCTTCGAAGGCCGCGCTCAATCGGGAGACCAACGCACTGGCGGCCGAGCTGTTTGCGTCCGGTATCCGAGTCAACACTATCGAGCCCCGCGCTGCGGTCATGTCCGAAGGTGCCGACGCGTTGATCGGCGGGACGATCTCCGACGACCTGATCGAATCGATCGAGGCAATGGTCGAGTCGATCGTGTACCTCTGCTCGTGTCCGATGGAGCTCTCCGGGCAGGTGCTACAGAGTCTCGATCTTCTCGACGAACTGGGCCGGGTCGTGATGAACCTCGACGGCCGAGCGCCGTATCCGGGTGGACAGCGCGTCCACCGCAAGCCGTCATGAGTCCGCCGATATCCCTCTCACGCTTGGAGCGACCCCCGATGAATCCGTCCGCCAATCTGTTCGACCTCACCGGCAAGGTTGCGATCGTCACGGGTGGAATGATGAAGTGAGCACCGCCGGTCACGAGCGGCCGCGACGGTCGATCTCAGCGACCAAGTCGTCGAGTTGCTCGCAGATGTAGCCCATGTGGTCGGCGTTCAGGCCGTGGTAAATCGGTAGCGAGAGCGCACGGTCCATGAGTTCGTTGCAGTTCGGGAGGCCGGTTTCGGGCTCACGCCGTTCGATGCCCGAGAATCCGGGCTGGCGCAAGATGTTGCCGGTCCAGATCATACGCGTCGACACGCCACGGTATTCGAGAAACTCCTGCACTTCGTTGCGGTCCATCGGCGACTCCTCCGGGACGGTGAAACAGAACCGCATCCAGGTCGTCCGGGCTCCCGATGTCGTGACGCCTTGGGAGACGGCGTCGTCGTCGAGCGCCGAGAAATAGTCGTTGAGCCGCCGCCAGTTGGCCCGTCGTTGTCCGTTGAACCCGTCGAGTTTGTCGAGTTGCACCAGGCCGTAGGCGGCACCCATTTCGCTCGGCTCGAAGTTGTAGCCGATCGTGTCGAATACGAATATCAGGTCGTACGGGGTGCCGTCGGCGAGCGTGCCGAAGCGGTCCCGCTTACCACGATCAGAACCGAACAGGTACGACTCACTGCGCCGACCCCACCGGCGCTGCGACACGCATTGATCGAGTAGCTCCTCGTCGTCGATGCCGACCATGCCGCCGTTGCCGCCCGCAGTGATCGCGTGGGACCTGGCGAAACTGGTCACCGAGATATCGGCACGGGTTCCCGTGCGGGTGTCGCCGAGCCAGGAGTCGAGTACGTCACAGGAGTCCTCGATCACCTTCAGTCCGTGCTCGTCGGCGACCTGGCGGATCGCGTCCCAGTCGGGAATATTGCCGCACAGGTTCGGGACGAGGATCGCCTTGGTCCGTGGTCCGATCATCTCGGCGATCCGGTTGGCATCGATCTGATACGTCGCGGTGTCGACGTCGGCGAAGACCGGCACGATGCCCGACTGCACCATCGGGGCAACGTCGGTCGAGAACGTCAGCGGCGAGGTGATGATCTCGTCGCCGGCGACCAAGTGGAGGAGATCGATCGCCAGTCGGAGCGCTGACGAGCCGGAGTTGACCATCACGCCGTACCGTTTGGCCAGAAGTTCGGCGGTTCGGCGCTCCATCTCGGCCACCGCCGGTCCGAGGTCGAGGGTGCCGTTGCGCAACACCTCCACCACGGCGTCGATCTCACGTTGGTCGTGCACGGCCCCAGCCGGAGGAAGCTTCATGAGATGACACTAGCAATACCGTAACTTGTTATTCATCTCGTAACGACGTCGTCAGCGGCACGCTATAACGTGATATCTAGGGGGTCGACGCGTCTTGTGGTTCTGCGACGGGCTGACGGTAGCTCATGCGAGTTGGCGCTGCGCCAGATCCGAGAAGGGTCCCGGCGTGTTTACCAAGTCGTCGTATCGACCGGTCTGCACCACCTCGCCCTTGTCGATCACGATGATCCGATCAGCGCTGCTGATAGTGCTCAGCCGATGGGCGATGACCACTCGCGTGACCTTGAGCCGGGCGAGACTTTGGGTGACGATCGCCTGGGTTTCGTTGTCGAGGGCGCTGGTGGCTTCGTCGAAGAACACGATCCTTGGCTTGTGGGCGAGCGCTCTGGCGATCAGCAACCGTTGGCGTTGCCCACCGGAGAGTCCACCGCCGCCGTCGCTGACGATGGTGTGCATGCCCATCGGCATCGCCTCGAGGTCTGCCCAGAGCCCGGCCATCCGGGCTGCGTCCCGGGCGTCCTCGATGGTCATCTGAGAGGAACCGACGATGTTTTGGAGCACGGTGCCGTGGAGGAGGCGGCCGTTCTGGAGGACAGCGCCGACTTGTCGACGAACCGCCTGGGGGTCAAGTGAGACGAGGTCCCTGTTGTCGAAGTAGATGACTCCGTTCTCGGGGGTCGCAAACCCGAGGAGCAGGCGCATCAACGTCGACTTCCCACCCCCGGACGGACCGACGATCGCGACGAACTCACCGGCATGAATGGTCAAGGAAACGTCGCGCAGTACCAACGGCAGCTCGGGCCGATAGCGGAAACTGGCGTGCTTGATTGCGAGGTGGCCTGTCAACTCGCCGGGGTCGACCCGATTGTCGTCGACCTCCGGGATCGCCTCCAGGATGGGTTTGGCCCGCTCGTACAACGGAACCACCTGAAGAACGTTCAGGGCGGCCCTGCTGAGCCCGAGCACGGCCCCCTGGAACTGGACGAACGTGGCGAGGAAGGCAACGAGCTGTCCCGCGGTCAAACCATCGGTACCCGGCGTGTCGATGCTGCGTAAAAGCAGGGCGAAGATGACTGTCGTGCTGACGATCGGAAAGGTGACGTTGAACACCGCCGACCAGGTGGCCACCCGACGGGCCGCCATCGCCACCCGCTTCTGCTCGGCGTAGGCCCGCGCCCACGAGATGAACGCCCGGTTCTCGGTGCCCGAGATCCGCAGCTTGGCGATGCCGCCGATCCATTGCAGGACGGCACCGGACAGTTCTCCGCTGACGTCGGCGAGCCGGCGTTGCTTGCGCAACTGGGCGGCGGCGGCGAGAAGACTGGCGAGAAGACTGACCGCCACCAGCCCGCATGCGACGAGCAGGAGCCGTGCGTCGTAGTACCACAGCAAGCCGGCGCTCGTGATGGAGAACACGCCGGAGAGGATCGCCTCGACCGTCGAGCCAGTCAGACTCTGGCGGACTGCATCGATGCCGAGGCTGCGAGTCGCCAGATCTCCGGCGGAGTAGTCGCGGAAGAATGGCACCGGCAGCCGGAGCAGGCGATCCCAGACGGCGGCTTGGGTCGCAGCCTCCATCGTGGTCTCGATCCGGAGCACCGCAATGTTGCGACACAGCTCGAACAAGCTCGAGCCGGCGGCCAGCGCAACCAACAGCAGTCCAACCTGGAGTAGTTGCGAGCGGTGTCCGCCGGGGACCACGGAGTCGAACACGATGCCGGTGAGGACCGGCAGCATCAGCCCGACGAGGCTCAACGCCG
>JANNNL010000699.1:0-9067 GCA_031398525.1 Actinomycetes bacterium
CGAACCGCCGGGGCCCCTCATCTTCCGCGGGGCGGACCTTGGCCACCGGCAAACTGTTCAGCAACGTCGGCTCGACGTACAAAATACCTGCGTGTGGGCCGTACCACTTATACGGAGAGGTGGCCAGGGCGTCGCAACCCTACTCGGCGATGTTGATCTGTGCATGGGGTGCGAGATGGACTGCGTCAACAAAGACGCGGGCTCCGGCGGCATGGGCGAGGGCGACCGCCGCCGTCAGATCAGGCATCGTGCCGACCAGGTTCGAGGCACCGGTGATCGCCACCCAGCGAGTGCGGCCACGAGCGATAAGCGTGGCGAGGGCGCCCATGTCGAGCCGACCGGAGGCCGAATCGAATGGTGCGAGCACGTGCTCGGCACCGGCTCGTTCGCAGGCAATCCGCCATGACGAGACGTTGGCGTCGTGGTCAAGTTTGGTGCCGACCACCCGGTCGCCCGGCTGCAACGTCTGCCCGACGGCACGAGTGAACGCCATCGTCATCGTGGTCATGTTCGCACCGAAGCAGATGCCTTCAGGATCGGCCCCGAGGAGTTGCCCGACGGTCGCCCGCGCCCGTTCCAGCAGGTCGTCGCAGGCGGCCGCGCCGGGAAACGATCCGTGGGTGTTGGCGTTGTTGCCGCTCGCCGCCCAGTCGGTCATTGCTTGGATGGCGACATCGACCATCTGCGTGCCCGCCGGACCGTCGAAGCGAGCCCATCCGTCACGAACGCCGGGAAATCGATGAACCAGAGAGCGATGCGTCATGCCGCCCAGTCTGGCCTCAGGCGGTAGCGGTCGCCGCAGCCGACTGCAAGCCGAGCATCTCGATCGCCGCCTTTCGCATGAGGTACTTCTGCACCTTGCCGGTGACCGTCATGGGGAAGTCCTCGGCGACGTGCACGTAGCGCGGAATCTTGTAGTGGGCGATCCGTCCGCCGCAGTAGGAACGCATCGCCGCCGCATCGAGCGCGGGTGCACCGCCTCGGAGCCGAACCCATGCCATCACCTCTTCGCCGTAGCGTTCGTCGGGCACACCGATCACCTGCACATCGACGATGTCGGGGTGGGTGTAGAGGAACTCCTCGATCTCCCGCGGGTAGATGTTCTCGCCCCCTCGAATGATCATGTCCTTGATTCGTCCGACGATGTTGACGTAGCCATCCCCGTCGATGACGGCAAGGTCGCCCGTATGCATCCAGCCCTCCGCGTCGATCGCTCCGGCCGTCTTGTCGGGATCGTTCCAGTATCCGATCATGACCGAGTACCCCCTGGTGCAGAACTCGCCGGTCACCCCCCGCTCGACAACGTCGCCGGTGTCGGGGTCGCGCACGCTGATCTCGACGTGCGGATGAACGCGACCCACCGACCCAACCCGCTGCTCGATCGTGTCATCCGGCCCGGTCTGGGTGGAGACCGGGGAGGTTTCGGTCATCCCATAGCAGATCGTCACCTCGTCCATATGCATCGATTCGATTGCCTGCTTCATCACTTCTACCGGGCACGGGGACCCGGCCATGATGCCCGTACGCAGGGACGACAGGTCGTAGGTGGAGAAATCAGCGTGCCCGAGCGCGGCGATGAACATCGTCGGGACGCCGTAGAGGCTCGTGCATTTCTCGGCCTCGATGGTCGCCAATGTCGCCGCCGGGTCGAACGACGGCGCGGGGTAGACGATCGTTGCGCCGTGGGTTGTACAGCCAAGATTGCCCATCACCATGCCGAAGCAGTGGTACAGGGGAACAGGAATGCACACCCGGTCGACCTCGGTGTATCCGCAGCCCTCGCCGACGAAGTAGCCGTTGTTGAGGATGTTGCGATGGCTCAGCGTGGCCCCTTTGGGGAAGCCGGTGGTACCGCTGGTGTACTGAATGTTGATCGGGTCGGCGGGTCTCAGCGACGCCATCCGTGTGGTCAACGCCTCGGCCGGGGCGACCTCGTGATGGGCGAGCCAGTCGAGCCAATCGGCGTCGCCCAGATGCCACAGAAACACCAGCTCAGGGAGTGATGCCCGCACCTCGGCCACCATCGCCACGTAGTCGCTGCCCTTGAACTCGACGGCGGCGACGATGCCGATACATCCGGATTGGCGCAGCACGTACTCCAACTCGTGCGTCCGATATGCCGGGTTGATGTTCACCAGAATCACGCCGATCTTGGCGGTCGCGTACTGGAAAAGTGCCCACTCCAGGCAGTTCGGGGCCCAAATCCCGATTCGGTCGCCGACCATCAATCCTTCGGCCAATAAGCGGCGGGCGAGCAGATCGACCTCGTCGTTGAACTGGCGATACGTGAGGCGCACGTTCTGGAACGGCACGACAATTGCTTCACGATCAGCCCACCGGGCAACGGTGCGCTCCAGATTGGCTCCAATGGTTTCGTCGAGGAGCGGCACCGCGGTCGAGCCGGCGGCATACGAGGTCGTGTCGGTCACGCCTCGCAGTTTGTCAGGCGCGAACAGCCAGCTTGGCGAGCCGCTTGGCGGTCTTGCCGACTGGCACCAGCTGGCGTCCGTCGAGGTCGCCGATCTCGACTCCGTTGGCGAAGTACACCCGGTAGCGCTGCCAGTTGAACCCGTTGGCCAAAATGACCTTGCCCGGCGTTCCGACGGCTACACCCTGCAGTTCAACTGTCGACTCGACCCGGTCGCCCATCTTCAACATCAATTGGTCGGCGTGCGGCTTGGCCAAGGCGTGCGGCTTCCAAAACGTCATGGCCACAGCCTATCCAACGACGATGGCCGGCCTCGGGTTGCTTGGAGGACCGTCGCCCGAAACATTTCGGGGACACATTCGGGGAGTGCGATGGCGCGGTAGGCGCTACCTGACTCCAAATTGGCGTCGGGTGACGGCGTCGGGTGACGGTCGGCGCGGGGTCGGCGCGGGGTCGGCGCGGGTCGGCGCGAGGTCGTGCGCCGGGTGTTGTTGGCGAGGGTCGTCTGGGTCGGGTGACCCTCCCACTAGGATGGCGAGCCTGTGAAGAGCGCGATCGCACCCCTTGAGGGGAACAAAGTCAAATTGTCCATCGAAGTGGACGAGGCAGAGTTCGAGAGGGACGTCGACGCGGCGTTCCGCAAGATCGCCCGGGAGGTCAAGTTGCCCGGCTTCCGTCCGGGCAAGGCCCCTCGGAAGATTCTCGAGGCTCGTATCGGTTTGGAGTCGGCCCGCCAGCAGGCGCTGCAGGACGGCATCCCGCAGTACCTGGCCAAGGCCGTGCGCGAGCACGACGTCGACCTGATCGCCACGCCGAAGGTCGAGATCACCGGCGGCGAGTCCGAAGGCGTCGTTGCCTTCGATGCCGAGTGCGAAGTTCGCCCGGTCATCGTCGTCCCGGGCTACGGCGGCCTGCGCATCGAACTCCCGGCCGTCGAGGCCTCCGACGAAGACATCACCAACGCGGTCGATGCCGAGCGTCGGCGCCACGGCACACTCGATGATGCGGGGCGGGCGATCGAGTCGGGCGACTACGTCACCCTCGATCTCACTGCGCTACGTGATGGCGAGCCGGTCTCGGGTCTCAATACCGAAGACTTCCTCTACGAGGTCGGCAAGGGCTGGATCACCGACGATTTCGACGACCGGCTCACCGGCGCGAGCATTGGCGACGAGCTGGCCTTCTCGGGCACCCCGAAGGGCACCGACTACGAGGCCGACTTCACCGTCAAGATCACTGCGGTGCAGGCCCTTACTCTCCCCGAAGTCACCGACGAATGGGTCGGCGACAACTTCGGCGAGTTCGAGACGGTCGATGCCTGGCAGTCGTCGATCCGTGAGCGGCTGAACATGGGCAAGGCCAACCAGGCCCGCAACCTGATGCTCGATCGTACCTCTTCGGCGCTCGCCGAACTGGTCGACGAGGAGCCGCCCGACGCCTTGGTGCAGGCCGAACTCCAGAGCCAAATCCAGAACTTCGTACGCCAGTTGCAATCGCAGGGCATCGACGTCAACCAGTGGCTCGCAGCGACGGGGCAAGACCCTGCGACGTTCACGGAGCGGTTGCGCGACCAGTCGGGTCGGGCCGTCAAGGTCGATCTTGCCCTGCGGGCCATCGCCACGGCCGAGTCCCTTGAAGTCGGCGACGACGACATCGAAGCCGAGTACGCCCGCATCGCCATGCGCGCCAATCAGAAGGTCAACCAGGTCCGCAAGGCGTACGAGAAGAACGACGCCGTAGCCGACTTGGCCTCCGAGATTCGCAAGTCCAAGGCGTTGGAATGGCTGCTTCATCGCATCGAGATTGTCGATCCCGAGGGCAAGCCCATCTCGAACGACCTGCTGCTCGGCCATTCCGAGCACGATCACGACGGTGATGGCCACGATCACTCCGACCACGACCATGGCGACGACGCCGACCATGATGGGGATGCCGATGCGTCCTCCGACGAGAAGAGCTGAACCGATGAACTCACGCTTGGAAATCGCCAGCAGCTATATCCCGTACGTCACCGAGCAAACCAGCCGAGGCGAGCGCACGTCCGACCTGTTCAGCAGGTTGTTGAAAGACAACATCATCCTGCTCGGCACGCCGATCGACGATCAGGTCGCCAACGCCATCTGCGCAATGTTGATCTTCTTGGAGAGCGAGAACCCCGACAAGGACATCTCGATCTACATCAACAGCCCGGGTGGCGACATCACCTCGCTGTTCGCCATCTACGACACGATGCAGTTCATCAAGAACGACATTGCCACCATCTGCCTCGGCCAGGCCGCATCCGCTGCCGCGGTGCTGCTCGCCGCCGGCACCAAGGGCAAGCGTCTCGCCTTGCCTCACGCCCGCATCCTGCTGCATCAGCCGTACGGTCAGGTCGGCTACGGACAGGTCACCGATCTGGAGCTTGCCGCCAAGGAAATCCTGCGGATGCGCGAACTGCTTGAAGCGATGCTGTCGAAGCACACCGGGCAGACGACCGAGCAGATTCACATGGACACCGACCGCGATTTTGTCATGGAAGCAGAGGCAGCTCGCGACTATGGCATCATCGATGACGTGATCACTGCCCGCGACGCTGTTGACCGAACCGGTCCGATTCGCTGATTGACGGGACGGAGCGGGGACTGTGGCCAAGTTTGGGGATACCGGCGAGCTGTTGAAGTGCTCGTTCTGTGGCAAGTCGCAAAAGCAGGTCAAGAAGTTGATCGCCGGTCCCGGCGTCTACATCTGCGACGAATGCATCGACCTGTGCAACGAGATCATCGAAGAGGAACTTGCTGACACCTCCGAGCTCGGCTTCGAAGAACTGCCGACACCGCGAGAGATCCGCACCTTCCTCGACGACTATGTCGTCGGCCAAGACCATGCCAAAAAAGTGTTGTCCGTCGCGGTCTACAACCACTACAAGCGCATTCAGCACCAGAATGCGAACGCCGCAGCGTCGCCCGGCCGTCGCGACGAAGTGGAGTTGTCGAAGAGCAACATCCTCCTTCTCGGCCCAACAGGTTGCGGCAAGACCCACCTCGCTCAAACGCTCGCCCGCCTGCTCAATGTGCCCTTTGCCATTGCCGACGCCACCGCTTTGACCGAGGCCGGATACGTGGGCGAAGACGTCGAGAACATCCTGCTCAAGCTCATTCAGGCCGCCGACTTCGACGTCAAGCGGGCCGAGACCGGCATCATCTACATCGACGAGATCGACAAGGTGGCTCGCAAGTCCGAGAACCCGTCGATTACCCGCGATGTGTCGGGCGAGGGCGTCCAGCAGGCTCTGTTGAAGATCCTCGAGGGCACGGTTGCATCAGTGCCGCCGCAGGGTGGCCGCAAACACCCGCATCAGGAGTTCATCCAGATCGACACCACGAACGTGTTGTTCATCTGCGGAGGAGCCTTCGCCGGTCTCGACACGATCATCGAGAACCGCATTGGTCACAAGGGTGTCGGTTTCCATGCCACCATTCGTTCCAAGCAGGAACGCGATGCCGGGCAGCTGTTCACCCAGGTACTCCCCGAAGACCTGCTCAAGTTCGGTCTGATCCCCGAGTTCGTCGGGCGTCTGCCGATGATCGGCGCGGTCCATAGCCTCGATCGGGCAGCGCTCATGGCGATCCTCACCGAGCCGAAGAACGCCCTGGTCAAGCAGTACCGCAAGCTTTTTGAGATGGAAGACGTCGAGTTGGAGTTTTCTGACGACGCCCTGGTCGCCCTGGCCGATCAAGCGCTGTTACGGGGCACGGGTGCCCGCGGGTTGCGGGCGATCATGGAAGAAGTCCTGCTCAACACGATGTACGACATCCCGGGTCGCGTTGATGTCGGCCGGGTCGTGATCGACGGTGAGACCGTCGATCGCAAGGTCAACCCGACGCTGGTGCCCCGCGAGGCGAGCCGCATGCCTCGCCCGCGCCGCGCCGCCAGCTGAATCCTCCACCCAGCAACCGCCTCGAACCAGCCGCCTCGAACCAGCCAGGGAGACCGCGATGGACTATGTCGCCGCGCTCGCGTATCTCGACGAGCACTCGAACTACGAAACGACCGGGCGGATCAACTCGCCGACCATCGAGCGAATTGAGCGGCTGCTCGGCGCGATGGGTGATCCGCAGCTCAGTTGCCCAGCAATCCACATCACAGGGACGAACGGCAAGGGCTCGACCGCCCAGATGATCACCCGACTGTTGATGGCCCACGGCCTGACGGTCGGCACCTACTCCAGCCCGCATATCGACAAGATCAACGAGCGGATGACGGTCGACGGCGAGTCGATCGGCGACGACGAGTTCGCCGACGCGGTCGGAGCCGTTGCCGACCTCGAGATCGTCATGGGGGTGCGCCCGACGTTCTTCGAGGCGGTCACTGCCGCCGCGTTCCGCTGGTTCTCCGATATCGCCGTCGACGTGATGGTCATCGAAGTCGGTTTGCTTGGGCGGTGGGACGCGACGAATGTTGTCCAGCCCGAGGTGTGCGTAGTGACAAATGTGGGGCTTGACCATGCCGAATACGCCGGCCCGACGCTCGCCGACATCGCCCGCGAGAAGGCGGGGATCGTCAAGCCCGAAGCGACGTTGGTGCTCGGCGTGACCGACCCGGATCTGGCGGCGATCTTCGCCGAAGCGGGTCCCGCCAAGTTGCTCCGCCGCGACGTTGACTTCGGCCTCAATCTCAACGAGACGGCTCTCGGTGGCCGGATGCTCGACATCTATACGCCCCACGCGGTGTACGGCGACGTGTTCATCAGTCTCCACGGGGCCCACCAAGGCGAGAACGCTGCGTTGGCGGTTGCCGCCGTCGAAGCCTTCTTCGACGCCCCCATCGCGACCGACGTCCTGGCCGAAGGACTCGCCGCGGTGCGGATGCCCGCTCGGTTCGAGGTGCTCGGCCATCAGCCCCTGGTGATCATCGACGGGGCGCACAATCCCCATGGTGCCGACCGCTGCGCTGAGGTGTTCTTCAGTGACTTCGATCCGGCGGGGCGTCGACTGTTGGTCTTCGGCTGCCTCGAAGGGCGCGACATCGAAGCGTTGCTCGGCGCGCTGCGCGCCGACGAGTTCGACACCGTGTTTTGCTGTACCGCGCCCTCCCCGCGGGGCGTGCCGGCCGCTCAGGTTGCTGCTGCGGCCCGAGCGATCGGTTGCGAAACGGTCTACGCCTATGACACCGTGCTCGACGCGTGCGCCGCCGCGCTGCGCTCCGCCGATTCCGACGATGCCCTGCTCGTTGCCGGTTCGCTGTATGTCGTGGGTGATGCCCGCGGCATCTTGCGCCGTCTCATCCCGTGAGCCGCCCGAACCCTGGAAATGGCCCGTAAGCTGGGGTCGTATGTCTGATCGCACCCTTGTCCTGTTGAAGCCCGATGCCGTCGAACGTGGTCTGGTCGGTGAGATCATCTCCCGCATCGAGCGCAAGAATCTCAAGATCGTGGCGATGGATCTTCGGCTGCTCGACGAGGCGACCCTCGCCCGTCACTACGAGGAGCATGTCGGCAAGGGCTTCTACGGCGAGCTGGTGACCTTCATGTCTCGCGGTGCGGTCGTGGCGCTCGCCGTCGAGGGTCCCGAAGACACCTGGGAGGTGCTGCGTACGATGATGGGCACCACCAACCCGCGCAAGGCCGCTCCGGGTACCGTTCGCGGCGATTTGGGCATCCTGTTCACTGAGAACCTGGTGCACGGCAGCGACAGCCTCGAATCGGCCACTCGCGAGCTGGGGATCTTTTTCCCTGCTCTGTAACCGACCGCGACGTTCGGCTACTATTGGTGAACAAACCATCCCCAACCGGGAGGTGAGAGGCGAATGGCTCGTAACAACCCGTTAGCCCTCGGCCGCGACATGGCGGTCGACCTCGGTACCGCGAACACGTTGATCTACGTGCGCGGCATGGGCATTGTTCTCAATGAACCCTCCGTCGTGGCGATCAACACCAACGACAACCGCCCGGTTGCGGTTGGTATGGAGGCGAAACGCATGATGGGCCGCACCCCCGGCCACATCAAGGTCGTGCGCCCCCTCAAAGACGGCGTCATTGCCGACTTCGACATCTGCGAGAAAATGCTGCGGTACTTCATCCAGAAGGTCCACGCATCGAAGTGGAACAAGCCGCGAATGGTCATCTGCGTACCGTCGGGCATCACCGGTGTCGAGCAACGCGCCGTTCGCGATGCGGCCGAGTTCGCCGGGGCCCGCAAGCCCGCCTACGTGATCGAGGAGCCGATGGCCGCCGCGATCGGTGCCGGTCTGCCCGTGCATGAGCCGTCGGGCAACATGGTTGTCGACATCGGCGGAGGCACCACCGAGGTCGCCGTCATTTCGCTTGGAGGCATCGTCACGGCCCAGTCCGTGCGTGTCGCCGGCGATGAACTCGACGATGCGGTCATGCAGTACATCAAGAAGGAGTTCTCGCTGGCTGTCGGCGAGCGCACCGCCGAGCAGATCAAGATGCAGATGGGTTCGGCATGGATCCTCGACGAGGAACTGACCGCCGAAATCCGAGGCCGCGACCTGATCACCGGCCTGCCCCGCACGGTCACGGTGACCACCGAGCAGATCCGGGAGGCGATTATCGAGCCCGTGTCGGCCATCGTCGATGCGGTGAAGAACACCCTCGACAAGACCCCGCCCGAACTGGCGGCCGACATCATGGAGCAG
>JANNNL010000745.1:0-5115 GCA_031398525.1 Actinomycetes bacterium
CTGGCCACCATCGCCGCTGGCATGGTGGTGCGTCGCATCCTGTTGCCGTCGTCGCTCGCTCGGGTCGACGCTGGTACCCGTGACCGTCTGCGGGCCGGTGTGGCCGCCCCGATCGTGATGGCTGACCAGTCGGTCTCTGCCAATCGGTAAGGCCGTTTGATTTGGGTCGTTGGCCCGCCCTGCCCCCCGGGCGGGCCGACTACCCTGTGACGCCGTGGTCGTTCCCCGGCATCGTTTTGTCTCGATCCCCGGTGGATCGTTCACGATGGGCGCCGACGCCCTGTACCCCGAGGAACGGCCGGCACGCTCGGTCGAGGTCGAGCCATTTGCGCTCGACATCCACCCGGTGACCAATGCCCAGTTCGCTCGGTTCATGGTCTGTACCGGCTACGTGACCGTCGCCGAACGCTCGCAGCCGGCGGGATCGGCAGTGTTCTCGCAACCCGACGAGCCGGTCGATCTGGCTGATCCGGCGAAATGGTGGGAGCACACTCCCGGGGCGTGCTGGCAGCGCCCATTCGGATGGGGATCCGCCCTCGTCGGCCAGAGCGACCACCCCGTGGTCCATGTCACGTTGGCCGACGCTGAGGCGTACTGCCGCTGGTCTGGATATCGAATGCCGACCGAGGCCGAGTGGGAGCGCGCCGCCTCAATCGAACCAGTGCCCCCGACCTGGCCGCTCGCCGCCGACGGTCGATTGCTCGCCAATGTGTGGATCGGTTCGTTTCCGCACGACTCTCGACGGCCTGAACCGCCGGGGACGATGCCGGTTGGGTCGTTCGCCCCCCGCTCGCTGGGCATCTACGACCAACTCGGCCAGGTGTGGGAACTCACCGCAGATGGGGTGGCCAAGGGCGGCTCATTCCTGTGCTCGGAGTCGTATTGCACCCGTTACCGCCCCGCGGCCCGGATGAATCCCGACGGGCCGTCCGGCCACATTGGCTTCCGCTGCGCGACCAGCGTCGAGGCCAACCCCGTCGAGCCGCTTTCCTCGTTCTCGTGAGGTGACGGCCGCTACCGTCGGATGACGTGGCCACCCGATCCGATCAACAAGCTTCGGGCCTCATCGGGGCGGGCGTCGCAGTCAGCGTGTGGGGCGCATCGGGGGTCGTCGCTCGCGAGTTGACGATGAGCGCACCGGCGATCGGCGCGTACCGGTTCACGATGTACTTCGCGGCCGTTGTCGCCTGGATGGCGATTCGGCGAACCCCGATCACGCGCCGAGCATTGTGGGTCTCGACGCCCGGCGGCCTGTGGTTGGCCGCCGACGTGTTGCTGTTCTTCTACGCCGTCAAACACACCACCGTCTCGAACGCAACCCTGATTGGTGCTCTGCAACCAGTGCTGATCATGGCGGTTTCGGCCCGGCTGTTCGGGGAGCGGCCGCGCCGACGCGATGTTGTCGCCGCCGCCGTCGCGATCGGAGGGGTGGCCGTGGTGGTGATCATCGCCGCCGGTCAGCCCACCTGGAGCGGTTTGGGCGACCTCGCTGCCGTCGGAGCGATGATCTGTTGGGGGACGTACTTCATCATGTCGCGCCGGGCCCAGGCGACGCTGACGTCGACTGAGTTCACCGCGGGCGTCTCGTTCTGGGCAGCGATTGTTTCCATCCCGTTCGGGCTGATCGCCGACCAAGATCTGTCGTGGCCGATCGCCAATGATTGGCGGCTGCTGTTTGTCATGACCTTCGGCGTGGGCTTCTTCGGTACCTCGCTGATGAACTGGTCGATCGGGCGGATGGAGTTGTGGCTGGCCTCGACGATGACTCTGATCATCCCGATCGCCTCCGCCCTACTCGCATGGTGGCTCCTCGACGAACCGATAACCGTTCTGCAGGCCGCGGCGATGGCTGTGGTCCTCGGCGCGCTCGCCGTCATCGTGCTCGGTCAGTCGACCAACAACACCACCGCCGACGAAGCGCTGACGCCCGCGGCGTAGGCGTTCGAGTCAGCTCAATCGATTGGTGTAGTCGACCATTCGGCGGCAGATATCGGGGACCTCGTCGAGGCGGTCGGTGTACTGCGACGGCTTCATACAGAACGTGGTGTAACCGCGGGCGATCTGCTGCTCGAAGTCGGCCATCGAGGCTTCGACGTCGGCAACCGAATTGGGTCCGTCGAATGTGGCCCGGGTGCCGCCGACGAGTTCCAACTCACGGAGACTACGGCCTGCGGCCTCCATCCCGACCGACAACAGGGCGAGGTCGTCATCCGTTGGTGTACCGAACGGATGGAAGCCGTGGCCGTAGCGCACGATCCGGCGGACCAACGCGGCGTGCATCGTCTCGCCGCCGAACCACAGCCGCGGCCCGCCCGGGCGGAATGGTTTCGGCTCGCTGTAGACGCGGTCGAACGAGAAGAACTCGCCATCGAACGATGCCGGAGACCGGGCCCACAGTCGATGCATCGCGTCCAGGTGTTCGTCGAGGATGCGGCCGCGGCGGTTGAACGGCACGCCGAACGCGTCGTACTCGGCGCGCTGCCACGACACCGTCGGTTGGACGACCAGACGGCCCTGGGCGAGGAGGTCGAGAGTGGCCAGGTCTTTGGCGAGCAGCAGCGGGTGGCGCAGCGGGGGGATGATCGCCCCGGCGACGACGCGCAGGCGGGTCGTGGCCGCAGCGACCGCTGACATCAACACGATCGACGACGGCCACGGGGTCATCGGGTCCTGATTGCCGGTCGCCGCATACGCCCGCGGGTTGTCGGGCAGACCGAGTTCGGCCGAGTTCGGGCCGAGAATGACCTGCTCACTGATCATCGCTGCGTCGAATCCCGCCGTCTCGGCGATGCGGGCCAGTTCGACCAGCGCCCCAATGTCGCGCGGGTCAACCATCGTGTGATTCTCGGTGAGAATCATCAACAGACGGGCGGGCATGGTGGCTCAGTCCCGCTTGCGAACGTCGAACGGGCCCATCGCCGCCGCGCCGCCATCGAGGCGGAACGAAACGCCGGTGGCGAATCGGCCGACCGGAGCAACGAGGTAGTGGACCAACGCGGCGATCTCATCGCCGGTTCCGGCGCGCCCGACAATATTGATCCGCTCGCCGCTCTCGTTCAGTTCGCGGACCACGTGTGACGCCATCGGCGTGTCGACGAGGCCGGGGTCGACCTGGGTGACCCGGATGCCGTCGGCGCCCCACTCCTTCGATAACGCCACGGTCGCCGCAGCGAGCCCGGCTTTGCTTGCGCCATAGACCACGCCTCCGGCTGACGGGCGCACGGCGTCGATCGAACCGATCATCACGACCGCCGGATCGACTGCCGCAGCGAGATGCGGATGCGCCATCTGGCAAAGCCGCAGCGGAGCCCACAGATTGAGGCCGATCAGGTCGTTGAAGTAGGTGCGGTCGACCTCGGCGAGAGCCAACCAGTCGCCGCGTCCGGCGTTGTTGACGAGGATGTCGAGCCCGCCGAGAATCTCGACGGCGCGGGGAATCACCGTGTCGAGATCGCCCTGCTGAGACAGGTCGGCCGTCAGGCCGTAGATGTGACCGACACCGGCGTGGTCGGGAACGCCGCCTGAACGCGACACAGCCACGACGGTTGCTCCGGCGTTGGCGAGCCGTTGGGCGATCGCCCCGCCGATGCCGGCCGATGCTCCGGTGACGACAGCGCGGCGGCCGGTCAGGTCGAATCCGGGGTCGCTCACGGGCTGACGCGGCATCGGTGGGTCGCTGACGGCATCAGTGGAAGTTGCGATACATGTCGAGTTCCCATTTGGTGACGTCGGGGCCGGGAACATCGGTACCGACCGCGGCCAGATATTGCTCCCACTCCGCCTGCTTGTTGTCGATGAAGTTGGCGACGCACTCGGGCCCGACTGCTTCGCTCAGCGGCTGGTCACGACGGAGATCATCGAGCGCCTCGCCGAGTGAATCCGCACTGCGGACGTCGGTCTCGGGATCCTCGAACCCATCACCGGCGAGTGGCGCAGGACAGGGATACTGATGAACCACGCCCAGGCGAGCCGCCTGCAGCACGGCGGCGACTGCCAGGTGTATGTTGGCCGACCCGTCGCTCAATCGACTCTCGACACGGGTGCTATCACCGCGAGTTTCGGGGACGCGACTGCCCGCACACCGGTGGGCGTAGCCCCAGTTGCCCCAGTAGCCGTTCAACGCGCCGGGCTGCAATCGGCGGTAGGCGTTGACGGTCGGAGCACAGAGCGCCGTCATTGCCGGATGGTGGCGACACAGCCCGGCCAGCGTGCTCTTGGCCAGAGCCGACAGACCATCGGCTGCGGCAGGGTCGGCGAACGCGTTGTTCCCCGCTGCGTCGACCAGGGAGACGTTGACGTGGACGCCGTTGCCCGCCGACTCCGAGAACGGCTTGCCCATGAACGTGAGATCCAACCCGTGTTTCAGCGCGGTCTCGCGAGCCATCACGCGGAACAGGAATGCGTCATCGGCGGCGCGTAGGGCGTCGTCGTATTCGAGGGTGAGTTCGAACTGCGACTCGTCGAATTCGGCGTTGATCGATTCGGGGCGGAACCGGCAGCGCTCCGCGGTCCAGGTGATGTCGTCGATCAGCCCGACCGGATCGGCGGCGCGGCCCGTCGCATAGACGAAAGACTGCGGCGTCGACCATCGCCGCCATCCGCCCGCACTATCGGGCTCGAGGACGTACGCCTCGAGTTCGAGGCCGACCTTGACGGTGTAGCCGAGCGCAGCCCAGTCGGCAATGGCCCGCTGCAGTACGTGACGCGCCGCCACCGGGTATGGCTCGTCGCCGAGGGTGAGGTGGCCGATGGCAACTGCGGTGCGATCGTCCTCCCAACTCGGCCGAAGGTCGCTATCGATCGACGAATGCACGTCGGGGAGACCATGGTGGAGGTACCCGCCCGACACGTCGCGGATCGTTCGGTCATACCCCAGCCCGAACGTGGTGACCACATGGTTGGTGCCCTGATCGGCGAGCCGCATCGGCAGGTACTTGCCACGGGCCAGGCCCAAGTGGTCGGGCCACAACAGTCGAACCCGGTCGTATTTCCCCATCGCCGGTCACCATAGCGATCGGCGATCGAACGCGCCGACACGGTCAGCCGGCGACGGTGACCTTGCGGGTGTGCCAGCCGGTGGCTTCCATGCAAATGAACGGTGAGGCAAAACTGAGC
>JANNNL010000718.1:0-2488 GCA_031398525.1 Actinomycetes bacterium
GTACGTGCCCGGCAACAGGTTGTCGAACACATACCAGCCGTTCGAATCCGTCACCTGAGTGGTCGGCACCGCAGCGCCTTGGGCATCGGTTGCGGGGATAAAGGTGCCCAGGTTGGCCGGGTCCTCCATCGTCAACACCACACCGGCGCCGACGACCGGCTTCTCACCACTGTCCTGGACGCCGTTACGGTTCGTGTCGAACCAGACGTAGTCACCAACCGCGAGCGGGAGGATGACCGCCTGCACGTCGTGGTCATCCTCATCCAACGCGTTCGGTGCGTTGACCGAGGTCACCCCGGTCATGAAATCGATGTCGTTTGATGAGTTCCGCGGGTACCCGAACGGATCGAGCGGGTTGGCGAACAACGTGTCGTTAGCCGGGTCGGTGTCCATCGTCGAGTCGATGTCGGTGACCGGCCCGCGCACCGGACCGGCGCCCAGGTCGACGTCACCCTGCATCGCGGTGATCTCGGCGGTGTTCTCGTATGTGCCGAGCGTCAGATCATCGACATGCAATCTGATGTCGAACGTTGCGGTCGCCCCGGCATCGAGCTGGGCAATGGTGCATGTCACGTTCGGGGCTGCGGCCCCGCAGATCACACCGGTACCGGGGGCCGTCGAGACCACCGAGGTCCCGGCAGGGATGGTGTCGATCACGCCGACGATGTACGCGGGGCGCACACCCTGGTTCTTCACGGTCACGGTGAACGTCACGTTCGCAGCGGCGGCGTCGAGCACGAACGTCGAGGCGGTCTTGATCAACGACAGATCCCACCAGACGATTGCGGCAATGTCGTGGTCGTCCTCGTCGGCGGCCAGGCCGTCGGGTGGGGTCGTCGGGTTGGATTCGATGACATCGTCGGCGAGCACGTCGCCATCGGTGGCGTCGGGCGTCGAGTCGACATCGGTCAACGTCGTGCCCGCGGCGTCGCGGAAGGCCGAGAACAACGCCACGTACTTCAAAAAACCGGCCGCAAGAGGCGCGGTGGCGGTCAGCACAACCGGGATCACCACGGAGCGCCCGCCCGGCAGCGTGCCGGTGAGCGTTGCCGTCGGCTTGGTCGGATCGGTAGTGGTCCAGGCGAACGTCGGCAGAGCCGTCGGGCCGCCGTACGAACCGGCTGTCGCCGTACCCGCCGGGTTGTCAGCGGCGATGAACGACCAACCCGAACCGACCGGCACGTAATCGGTCACGTCGATGGCAGCAACGTCGCGCCCTTGGTTGAACACCTCGATGAGGAACGTCACCTTGTCGGGGGTAGGCAGCAACTGAATGCCGTCGGCGATGTCGGGGTCGGTGACATCTACCCGCTTGCGCAGAGCGAGGTCGTAGGGCAGCGTCACGACCGCCGGGTCGGCGTCGTCTTCGTCGGTCGCAGCGACCGAATCTCCGACGACACCGGTGCCATCACCGCTCGTAACATCGTCCGACGCGGTACCAACTGCGCCACCGGCATCGTTGGCCGGGTTGGTGTCGGGCGTCGAATCAATGTCGACAACCCACACCGGCGTGATCGTCGTCGGATCATCGTCATCGGCAAACGACGAGATCTCGGCCACATTCGTGTACGAACCAACCGACGTGTCGTCGATCTGATAGTTCAAGCTGAACGTCACGGTGTCGCCCGCGGCGACGAACGGGATGCTGAACGTCGGTGCGGTGCCCGAGGCTCCGGTCACCGAGACGAACGACATCCCAGCGGGCGGGGTATCGGTGACCTCGACGACGTAGGCGTCGGTGGCCCCCTGGTTGGTGACCGCGATGTCGAACGACACCGTCGGCGGAACCGGCGGCAACCCGATCGCCGCGGGCTGGCCGACCGAGAGCTTCTTGGTCAGTGCCAGGTCGTACAGCGGGACGAGCGCCGAGTCGGAGTCGTCTTCGTCGGTTGCCGCGGTAGAGCCACCGGGGGTACCGGTTCCGTCACCGTCGATCGCATCGTCGGCGGGCGAATCCAGTTGACCCCCGGCGTCGTTGCTGTTGGTGGCGTCGGGGGTCGAGTCCTGATCAACCAGCGGCAATCCGCCGACGTTGCGGAACTCGGAGATTTCGGCGGTGTTGACGGCGCGCGCCGACAAGGGCGACAGCGGCGACTTCAGCCGGAGGCTCACCGGGACCGAGACGGCCTCGTTCGTACCCAGCGGGCCCGTGATCGTGACCTTCGGATTGGCCGCTGCCGTCCATGTGTACCCGGGCAGGGTGGCCGGGGCGGTATAGCCCACGGCCGTGGTCGCCGCGGCCGTGCCGACGGGGTTCAACGCCGGGTCGAACGCCTGCCACACTGCCGAGTCGATGTAGTCGGTCACGTCGACGGCCGCGACCGGGCTGCCCTGGTTCAACACCTCGATGTTGAACGTCGCCACGCCACCGGCGAACGACACCAGCTTCTTGCGCAGCGCCAGGTCGAAGATGTCGCGACCGACCGAGGCGTCGTCGCTGTCGTCCTCATCGGCGGCCGGGGTTCCGTCGGTCGCCAACACTGTCGAG
>JANNNL010000758.1:0-4855 GCA_031398525.1 Actinomycetes bacterium
CGACGGGGCCGCCGGTCCCGCACGTGGCGCACCTCGTCTCATTGGAGGGATTCGAGGACTACCTCGGGGCGTCACCCAAGCCAATGGCCAATGGTGCGTTCGCACGGATGATCTCGCTGGCGTCGTGGACCTTCTCGGTCCAACCCGAAGGTTCCAGTTTCACCCAGTTGATGAACGACCTGATGACCCCGGCCAGCGAGCAGGGAACGGGGTGGCTCCTGCGTCACCCCGTCGGTGCCGATCAAGCGGTAGAGACCGCCGGACCCGACCGCGCCGCCGACGCGAGCCGGCAGTTTGCCAACCAGGCGTTGGCCGGTGGATACACCGCGCTGCCGTACCAGACTCGGGTCGGCCAGTCGACGTTCGGTTGGTACCGCGGCCCGTTGACGGCGGTACCGGTGGCCCCGACGCTCGCCGGCCCGGCACCGCGGACCTCGGCCGAGGCGATGGTCTACGACCCCGAACACGGGATCTTCGACCTGTCATATGCCGTGGCATTCCAGACGGGTCGGCTGGTCGCCCTGTCTTCGAGCGGGTTCTCGGTCTCGCTGCTGGCCTGGCGCCGCGCCGCCAACCGCGTGGTGGACACCGTCGTCGGGCGGGTCCGCTCCCCCCATCTCACCGCCCTCAATGCCGATCCCCGGCCCGTCGGCGACCGATCGGTGGCTGAACTGCGGGGGCTGTTGCACGCCCCGACTCCCGTACGGAACGGTTTCGCCGATGCGTTGGTCGGACCGTTCCACGACCATGTCGCGGCCAACTTGGCGGCCGTGCCCGCCGGTGGTCCACCGCCGCCGCCGGTGACCCTGGGCCGACGACTGGCCGACAGTCGTCCGACCACGACGTGGAACGATGACGTCCGCGCCGCCCTCGCCTCGCCGACGTTTGCCGCCCTCATCCAGGGGACCGACGACGACGCACCGGCTGTCTCGTTCCCCGACGATCTCGTGGCATGGCTGGCCAAGCGGGCCGTGCTCGATGGGGTGCCGTTCGACAACCTGGTCCCTCAGCCCGAGTTCCTGCCGCCGGAGTCGATCAGGTTCTTCTACGTCGACACCAACTGGGTGCAGACCCTGCTCGATGGTGCGCTCAGCGTCGGTGCACAGTCGACCCGCGACGCGGCGATGTCGACCCTGCTGCGCGACAACATCCTCGCGGCGGTCTCCACCGCGTTGGTCCCTGGAACGACCCCGACCCCCGGGACCCTGCCCGAGATGAGCGGGATGTTGCTGCGCTCGACGGCCGTCACCGGGTACCGGGCCTTGCAGGTGCGGGGCTACTCCGACACCAACAACGGTACGCCCGTCCCGGTCCTGCGGCTCGCCGAATTGTCCCCCACCGTCTTGTTGGCGGTATTCGCCGGCGTGCCCGCAGTGGTCGCGATCGACGAGCCCCGCGAGGGCCTCGGATTCGGGGTCGAGGGCGATGGCGCACCGTTGATCGAGCTCCGCCACGTCAGCGGAGCGTCGACCGGGATGCCGTTCCCGACCAGCGAGCAACCGACCACGGTGGCGGCGACGTTGCGTGGCGCGACCGGTCGGATCGATCTGTCCAGCCTCGCCGCCCAGGTCGCTACAAGCCTCGGCGCAGACGCCGGCGGCCAGTCGATCGGCCCGGCTGATCTTGCGCTCAACCTGGTACGCATCCCCGAGCAATTCGTCTGGAAGGTAGCAACCAGTGGTTGACGATCCACGACTCCTGGTACCGGTGGCCCTCGACGTGCTCGTCGTCAACACGCCACTGCACAACTCCGGTGTCCCATTCGCCCGGTGGGCCCCGGCCTACGCCAACTGGGCGACCTATGACCCGCCGGTCAACCCCGGCGCCGACGCGGCCCAACTCCCCCGCCCGTCGATCGGCGTCCACCTGAAGTGGGCCCTCCCCGACGCGCTTACGCATGGTCGGCTGAGCGCGGATGGTTCGCAGTTCGAGTTCCCGCTCATCCCCAATCGCTGGCTGGTCACCCGACTGACGCCCGGAGTCAATCCAACGGGCCCTGCGACATCAAAATCGTGGTTGGTGGAGAGTGACACCGTCACTGAACCGCCCGACCACTCGGCGAGCGCGTACCTGCGCCCGAGCCCCGGGATCGCGATCACACCCGAGAACATCGGATCGAGCATCGTGTTCATCGGCCGGGTGACCGCGCTCGACGCGGTGACCCCGGCCCAGGTCGACGCGGGCACCGGTGTGGCCGCGTTCCTGACCGCCGTCGGACCCGGCGATCCAGCCTTCGCCGCCTATCAACCGGCGATCGCGACGGTGTTGTCCTTCCACGACGACCTCGGTGATCTCCCGGATCCGGCAACCGGCAGCGCGACGGAGCTGACCTACCTGGTGGCCGGATGGCACCACCTCGACAGCGATGATCCGTTGGCCGAGGTCGTCACCTTCTCCCCGAGCGGGTCGTGGGCCGACTACGACACCTGGGCGGTGGCGACACCGAAGGAACGGCTGGCGGTGCTGCTCACCCGGTACGAGTGGTCGGTCGCCCCGAGCGAGGTGCCTGACGATCCGCCGACGGCGACCCTGTATCACTCGATGACGTACCGAGTGACATGGCAGCAGGACACGATGCCACCCAGCCCCAACGGCACCGCAGATGATTGGCCGGCGCGGCTGCAGGTCGCGGTCGGCTCGACCTCTGTCGAGGCGCTCGGCGCACTGATCGACGCCCATGCGGTTGCCGCGGGCCGCGACGACATCGGCGCCTATCTGGCCGAACTCCTCGAAGCCGCCGAATACCGTGAGCTGGCGTTGGCCGACGCCCGCAACGGATGGAAGCAGATCGACCGGCGCGTCCATGATGCCCACTTCGGTGGGCAACCAGGCGGGATCGTCTGGCGGGTTGTCCCTGCGGACTCCTCGACCAGCGGCGATGGCGATGGCGGGCCGATGCTTCCGCGGGCGGTGCAGGAGTGGCTCGACGGGCTCAACGCCGCACAGCGCGCCCTCGACGCATCGCAGCGCGACCTCGCCCGTTCGCAGCGCGACCTCTATGGGCTGTGGTGGAAGAACGGCAAGGCCCACGCCCCATTCGCCGATCGGAGCTGGCCGACCGACGCGCTGGCGGCCGCCCTCCCGACCGCATCGTCGGCCGTCGCCGCGCAGCTTGATCGAGTGGCGACGCTCGCAGGTTCGGTGCCGACCGACCCGAGTGATCGAGGTTCAATCGATGCGTGGGTCGCCGCTCACCCACCCACCGGTGGCTTTCCCGCCGGATTGCAACTGCGGTCGGGGGCGATGCCCCGATTCTGGTCGCCCAATGATCCGGTGATCCTCGTCGCCGGCATCGAACGCTCGTTGAGCCACGGTGCCGACACCCGCAACCCCGACGGAGCCCTCGCGGTCCGACTCGGTACCGAAACGATCACCGGCATCGACTTCGATACGTCGACGATCGCCCTGCCGACGGGTTCGGTGACCGTCCCGACCGCACCCGGCATACCGGATGTGTCGGCGCTACATCTCGAGGCGGTCTACCTTGACCCATCGAACGCGACGCGGCTCGCTCTCGCGTGCGGGCGTGCTGGAGATGTCGATTTCATCGCCCGTCTCGCCACGGCGATCAGCAGCGGCTTCACCGCTCCCGACCATTGGGTGGGCGTGCCGCCCGCTTCGCTCGGCGTGACCGCCTGGAGCCAGCCCTTCGTACCGCTGTACCTCGACTGGGCCGTGAAGTTCACCCCGACATACCGCCCGGCCGCCGACGGCCAGTCATGGTCATTCGACGCGTCGATGTGGACGTTTGACGGGCGTGAGTACCAGTACACCGGCGGAGCGGGCCTGCCGGCCGCGCCGACCACGTATGTCGGGCGGACCCTGCTCAGCCACCACGCCGGCGACCATCTCGTCGACGCCATCACCGACTTTCTCGCCTCACCTCCACAGCACGAAAGCCCGAAGGTGGCGACGCTGCTCGGCACGCTCGACGAGCCACATCTGCTGTCGCAGTCCCTCAGTGGGCTGACCCACCGGCTGACGATGTGGATCGAGGAGCAGAATGTGCCGCCATTCGGCTCCGACACCACGACCGGCCGGACATGGACCGACCTGATCGGCCCGCAGTTCCACGCCGCACCCAACGTGGGAGCGGGCGTCGTGGCCCGCGTACCCGGCCGGACGATCACGCCCTACTTCTTCCCGATCCGAGCGGGAGTACTGTCGTTTTCCTCACTCGGCATCATCGATGCCTTCGGCCAGCGGGTCGATCTTCTCTGCGCCAACGGCAACCCGGCGGCCGGTACTGATCCGGCGAGCGGGTTCGTGCCCATCGTCGGGCCAAGCGTGGCGGCCGCCGGAGAAATCCACTCGGCGCCTGGAAGCATCATCCTGCGCCCGCGATTCGCCAGCCCAGCCCGACTCGACCTCACTCTGGCCCCACCCGCGGAGGTCGCGGCCGGCGGGCCGATGGGGCGGCGCGACGGCGACGCAACACCGGTTGGCCCCTCGACACCGGGCGACGGACTATGCGGGTGGCTCATCCCGAATCACGTCGACTTCGGCCTCAGCGTGTACGACGCCGCAGGCGCTGCGTTGGGTGAGTTGTTCGCCGCACCGGGTCCTGCGGGCACCACGACGGTCGTCTGGCAACCGGCACCGGGGGGGGCCGGACTCCAAATCGCCGCGATCTCCGACCCGCACCTGCGGGCGATGCTCGGTCATTTCACCGGTAGCGCATCGACGGTGGGCGACGATTTCCTCGCCCTCTTGGCGTCGATCGACGAGACGTTGTGGTCGACCGACCCGCTCGGCGACCGTGGCGACCACGATCTGTCTGTGCTGATCGGCCGGCCCCTGGCCGTGTTGCGGGCATCGGTGACACTGGCCCTCCTCGGCGGACCGACCGGCGATC
>JANNNL010000012.1:0-4989 GCA_031398525.1 Actinomycetes bacterium
GGTGGCCGCCACCAAGATCATCTCGACGAGGTTCCCCGCCAGCCGGGTGCTCGTGTTGACTTCATTCTCCGAGCAGTCCCGCATCCTCGATGCCTTGACGGCCGGGGCCGACGGGTACCTGCTCAAGCATTCCGAGCCCGATGACATCGCCAATGCGATTCGGGCGGTTCATGCGGGTGGTTCACCGCTCGACCCCAAGGCAGCCCGGGCGTTGATCGAGTCTCAACGCGCCCCGCGGGCGACGTCGCAGTTGACCGAACGCGAAGCCGAGGTGTTGCTGCTGGTGCGTGACGGTCTGGCGAACAAGCAGATCGCCCGACGCTTGGGCATCACCGAGCGAACGGTCAAGGCCCATATGACCAGCATCTTTCAAACGATCGGGGTCACCGGGCGCACTCAGGCCGCGCTCTGGGCCGCGGACAATCTGCCCTGATGCTTCGGGGCCGATCAGCCCTTCCCCGAATTGTCGTCGTCACCGCCGCCGCTACCCGACCCACTGCCACCGCTACCAGGGCCGGAGCTATCTCCGCCGCCACCAGGGCCGGAGCTGTCCGGCTCGGTGACATCGGGGGCTGACGTCCCTGGCTGGTCCGGCGTGGTGTCCTCCGGCGATGTCCCGCCCGTGGTGACCGTCGGCGACGTCGTTGACGTGGTCGTCGATGGCGACTTCGGGGTAGTCACCGAGGGGGTAGTCGCCGAAGGGGTGCTCGGAGTCGGTGAGGTCGCGGTCGGCGGGATACTCGCCGCAGGTGCAGCCGATCCCGGGCTGCCAGAGGACGGGGCCGACACGGTCGCAGCGGCGGGACGATCGGCGACGGGAACCGTCTCACTCACGATAAGAGGAACGACGACTGCGATCGTCGTCTCAGCGGCCACGGGCGCCACGGTTGCCACAACGGTGGTCGGCGGCACGGTGATGATCGGAATCACGACGGGGGTCGGCGCGTTTTCCCACACTGACCGGGGGGTGGCCGAGCCGAGGTTCGGGAAGAGTGTGTCGCGGATCGCCCACGCCGCGCCGACCGCCGCCAGACATGTGCCGAGGGCAATTGCGACTCGGGTGGTGTGGCGCACCGCCGGACGTACCCGAACGGGTGTGCGACCGTTCAGCGTCGCCCGGATGCCGACCTGCGAGGCAGGTCCCGCGGTCGACGTGACAACCTCGGTCAAATGCCCGGCGTCAACCCCGTGCCCTACCTCAAGCCACTCTGCATCCATGTCACCAGTGTGCCCCTCAACGGGCGACATAGCTATCGGACGATGGTCGTACGACCATCTGTACTGGCGGGCCCCGTGCCCATCCGATCGGAGTGAACGTCGAAGGGTTTCCTACAGTCGTGCCATGCACACCCGCCTGACCGACCTGCTCGACATCGAACATCCGGTGATGCTCGCCGGAATGGGCGGGGTCTCGTACCACCGAGTGGTGGCCGCGGTGTCCGAGGCCGGCGGCATCGGCACGTTCGGGGCCTCGACGATGAAGGCCGGCGAGTTGGCGACCGAGATCGCCGAGGCGAAGAAGCTGACATCGAAGCCGTTCGGGGTTGACCTTCTCACGGCCGTGCCCGACCAGGTTGAACAGGGCATACGCGACGTCATCGACGGCGGCGCACGCATCTTCGTGGCGGGCCTCGGCGTTCCGCGCGAGGTCATCGATGCGCTGCACACCAAGAACATCCTCGTCGGTTCGATGTGTGGCAAGGTCCGCCACGCCATTGCCGCCAAGGCCAGCGGGTGCGACTTCGTCGTTGCCCAGGGCACCGAGGCCGGGGGTCACACCGGGTTCGTTGCCACCATGGCCCTCGTCCCACAAGTGGTCGACGCGGTCGGCGACTCGATGCCGGTCGTCGCCGCCGGCGGTTTGTACGACGGCCGGGGCTTGGCCGCGGCGTTGAGCCTTGGAGCCGACGGCGTGTGGATCGGCACCCGATTCATCGCCACCCCCGAAGCTCGTGCGGTTCGCGGGTACAAGGACCAATTGTTGGCGATCGGCGAGGACGGCACGGTGATCTCCAAGGCGTACACGGGCAAGACCTGCCGGGTGGTCCGCAACGAGTGGACCACTCACTACGAAAACCGCCCCGAGGAACTCAAGCCGTTTCCTGAGCAGGCGTACATCTCGGGGCGGGCCAACGCCAACCACCTCGGCTACCCCGACGACTATGAAGTCGTCGTCGAGCGCGAGTTCATGCCGTGCGGCCAGGGCGTCGGGGCCATCGACTCCCTGATCCCGGCGGGCGACATCGTCCGTTCGATGGTCGCCGAGGCCGAGGCCGTCATCGACCGGATCGCCTCGCTGCGGCGCTGAGGCTTGGGTCACCGCTATCGACGGCGGGCTCGGAACTCACCCGGGGTACAGCCGGCCAACCGAGTGAATTGCCTGGTGAACGCACTTTGGTCGTACCAACCGCAGTTCACTGCGATCGATGGCAACGCTTCGTCGGTCTCGGTGAGCCGTCGGGTCGCCTCGTCAACTCGGATCCGTAGCAGGTACTGGCCGGGCGACAGGCCGAACGTTCGTCGCATTCGCCGTTCGAGTTGGCTGACACTCATTCCGGCGATTGCCGCGAGCTCATTGACCTCGACCGTGCGGGCGAGGTGGTCGCGGGCGAGTTCGGCAACCAGCGCCATCGCTTCAACGTCGTCGGAGCCTTCGGCCTCACCTCGGTGCAGATCGACCGACAGGGCAACAAGACCGACGATCGCCCCAGCCTCATCCCGGATCGGCTGTTTGTTGGTGATGAACCAGCCGGCGCGACCCGCCCGATCGGTGATCAGCTCCATCTCGTCGCGATACGCCCAGCCCGTTCGCAGCACGCTGAAATCCTGGTCGTCGTAGCGACTCGCCCGCTCCGATGGAAACAGATCGGACGCCTTCTTGCCGATCACTTCACGCCGATTCGTTCGCCCCACCCGCTCCGCAAAAGCATGGTTGACCGCGACGTAGCGAGAGTCGGAGTCCTTCACGCAATAGACGATGTTGACCGCCGAGTCGAGCAGTTCGGCCATCCTCACGTACGGCTCCAGCGGATCGCTCATACTGCGATCGTACGGGCCGCCGCAGCCGTGGCGGCTCCGTCATCGTTCGGCTTGGAACCAATCCTTGGTAGCAATCGACCACTCCGGGCGTCGAATGTCGCCAAGACCGGGTGTGGATGATGAAACCATGGTTGACACCTCCTTCACCGACTCGAACGTGGGCGTCCTCGAGGACTCCGCCCAGGCGGATGCGGCGGTCGAGGTGGCCGGGCGCTGGCTGACCGCAGCCCGACGCGATCCTGCTGACCGTCGGCGGCGACACCGCCTTGGCCGCATCGTCGCCGACGATCAGGCCCTGGCGTTGTCAATTGCCCTGGCCGACTGCGTACTGCGAGTTCCCGATCGACGCCGAGCGGCGGCGCTGTTCACCGATCTGGTCGACCGGGTCGGCCTACCGTCGTCACTCAGCTCCATCGATCGACTCGGCCTACGGCTTGCCCGCCGATTGGCACCGGTGGTTCCGGGCCTGGTGATCAGGCTCGTCGAACGGCGGGTGCGCGCCGAGAGCGCATCGGTGATCCTCGCCGCCGAACCGGAGCCGTTGACCAGTCATCTTGCCCGACGGGGACGCGACGGGTTCGCCATCAACGTGAACCTCCTCGGCGAGGCCGTGCTCGGCGAGACCGAGGCGAGCGGGCGGACGGGCGCAATCGCCGACACGTTGCAACGACCAGATGTCGACTACGTCTCAGTGAAGGCATCGGCGATCGCCACGCAACTCGATCCGGTGGCCTTCGACGACAGCGTCGAGCGGATCATCACCCGGCTCCGACCGCTGTTCTCGCTCGCTGCGGCGGCCAACCCGCCCAAGTTCATCAACCTCGACATGGAGGAGTACCGCGACCTCGAACTGACGCTCGCCGCCTTTATCGGCGTACTCGATGAGCCCGAGTTCGACCGGTTGGAGGCGGGGATCGTGCTTCAGGCCTACCTTCCCGACAGCCACGACGCCTTCGAACGTCTGACCCAGTGGGCCACCGCCCGCCGCGATCGCGGCGCGGCCGGAATCAAGGTTCGCCTGGTCAAAGGGGCCAATCTGGCCATGGAGCGGGTTGACGCCGAGTTGCATGGGTGGACCGCTGCGCCATACGCAACCAAGGCCGACGTTGACGCCAGCTACAAGCGCCTGGTCGATCGGGCCCTGCAGCCGGGTCTCGTCGGAGCCGTGCGGATCGGTCTGGCGAGCCACAACCTGTTCGACGTTGCCTGGGCATTGACGCTCGCCGAGCAACGGGGCGTGCTCGACCAGATCGAATTCGAGATGCTCGAAGGGATGGCGGTTGCCGAGGCCGAGCAGCTCCGCCGGCAGGTCGGCCCCGTTCGGTTGTACACCCCGATCGTCCGCCGCCGCGATCGAACGTCGGCCACGGCATATCTCGTCCGCCGACTTGATGAGAACACGACCCGCGGCAACTTTCTCCGTGAAGCGTTCTCGATCGAGGCCGGGTCGGCCGCATTCGTCGATCAGGCCGATCGGTTCCGCGCCGCCGTCGCCGCTCGTCACACCGTTTCGACCGCCAGCCGTCGAGGCGCACCCACTGGTACTGGTACTGGCATTGGCATCACCGCTCGGTTCGTCAACGAACCCGACACCGACCTGGTGCTGACTCATTCGCGCCAGCCGATTCTCGACGCGGTCGCCGACGCCCGACTCGCCGAGGCAGTCGATGTTCGAGCAGCCGTCGGCGATCTCTCATCCACCATTTCCGACCCCGACCCATGGTTCGATCCCAGCGAGCCGACTCACCTGACCCACCGAGTCCACGTCGTCGATCGGCCAACCGTCGACCTGGCCCTCCACCAGGCCCGCGCCGCCCGGCCGGGGTGGATCGACCGAGGGCCAGATGGTCGGGCGGCCATTCTGCGGGCCGCGGCCGAAACGATGGCCGCTGAACGAGTCACCACGATCGCGGCGATGGTCGTCGACTGTGCGAAGACCAAAGCCGAGGC
>JANNNL010000037.1:0-3547 GCA_031398525.1 Actinomycetes bacterium
GTCCCGATTGAGTCGGGATCGTACGGAATCAAACACACAGTTTCTGTATTACACCATTAACACAATCCTTTTCAGTTCCGGCTTTCCTGGTTACTTACAATTCAAGCATCCCAGCGGTGTGACCGCGGCGATGTTGCGACCGATGAACGAGCGAGGCCAATCCGTCGTCATCCCGTTCCACGGCTACCCGTCCCAAGTCGAAGACCAGGGCTTTCTGTTCACCGCAGATCCGTTCACGTTCAACGAAGGCCTGTTCGCGCTCGTCGGACATGACCTACCCGCGGTGCAGACGATCACGCTGACTGCGTCGGTCGCCGACATCGTTGCCGGGAATGCCAAAGAGTTCGAGGACCGCTTCCCGGGAAATCGATCATCATCGTGCCCACGCCACCCGATCCCAGTCCCCAGGCGTTGGCCGACGCGATCCGAGCGGTGCCCGGTGCCGCCAACGCCGATGCCTTCATGAACATCACCTTCGTACCGGTCGCCGAATGCATGAACCTGCCGGCCGCCCGGCGGTTGCTGGGCAGCAGCGCAACAGTGGTGCTGCCCGACGTTTGTGTCTTCGACCCAGTCGCCCGCGATCGGTTTATGTCAGCCGAGGGCCTCGCCGACCTCGAGAACACCTTCGTCACTGCGACCACCGATTGGATCGATGACCAGACGTTGGGTCGCCCGACTCTGATGGAGATGTTGCGACGCTCCGATCCCGAGTTGCCAATCAACCGCCTTTCGCCAAGCTGGGAGGTCGTACTGACCTACCAAACGGCGATGACGCTCGTGGCGATCATGAACGCGGCTGATGCCCTGGACGAGGCGACCGTCAAGCAGGCGATCCGTGACTATCGCGGTGGATCACCGATGCAGTACGGCCCGTTTGATTGCGGCAACGTTATCCCGGGAATCGGCACGATCCAGGTTCCGGCGTTGTGTGCCAGCTATCAGGGGGTGTGGCGGTTCATCAACGGCGAATGGACGGCGATTGCCGACGGAACGAACGGCAAGTTGCTCGGCACCCAGGGCATCGTCGACGTTGATCCGAATCTGCTGCCTGCCTACGGGGAGTCGTAGCCCAACTCGTCAGCGCCAAGCAGGTCGGCTGGTCGGTACACCAGGTCGATGCCGGTGGTCTCCACCGGGGTCTTGGATGCGGCGATCGTCACGGTGCCCGGGTGGGTTCCGGGGACGACCGATCGGGCGTGGTGCAGCGCGCTGGCCTCAGCGAAGTCGAATGGGGCGGTGTGGTGCCACTTGATGCTCCCGATGGCGTTGATCGCGTGTGCGACCGGCGCTCGATCGCCGATCACGATGTCGACTTCCACGGAGTTGTCGCGTTTCCACCACCGACCGACTTCGGCCGCCTCGGGCACGGCATCGTCGCGGATCACCCGTCGCATCACGGCCTCCCGTACCGTGGGTTCGACCGCCAGCCCCTGCCAGTGGGTCCAGTCGGCGAGTACTCGGTCGACCACTCGCGGGCCGGCACCGCGCTCAATCATCGTCAGGTTCCGCCCGATGTAACGGAGCCAGAATCGCAGGTAGGGGTCGGCAACCCGGTACGCCGTGACCTTCGATGCCGCGGTTGAGTATGCCCGTTCACGCACGATCACCTGCTTGGCGAGTAGTTGATCGAGTGCTCGTTCGAGTGATGAACCGCCGACGCCCGATCGCTGGGCGATCGACTTGAACTCTCGTTCTCCGTACCCAATTGCATTCAGAACCGGGCGGGCGAAGGCATCGTCGGGAAACTCGGCATTGATCGACCGCTCGCCCGAGACGACAAGCGCCGAGAGCGGATCTTGCAGCTCACGGGTCAGAAACGACACGTCGGATTCGCCCAGCTGCCACCGCAGGGCGACGTTGGGAAACCCCCCGGTGATCGCATACGCCTCGAACGTCCCGGCCGCGTCGAGACCGACGATGTCACTGATCGCCGCGGGGTCGAGCGGCGCGACATGCATCGGCCGGGCGCGATCGAACAGCGGCCGATCGTGGGTGGTGAGTGCCTCCATCATCACCAGATCGGAGCCGATGAGCAGCAGCAACACCGGCCGACGGCTGAGCACCCGGTCCCAGCTTCGTTGGATCAGTCCTTCGATGGATTCGTCCATCTCAATCAGCCACGGGAACTCATCAAGGACGACGACGATTGGGGCGTCCGCATCGGCCGTGACACTCTCCAACGCCTGCGACCAACTGGAGAAACGGTCCTCGCCAGCCGCGGCGTTCGGAACGTCGGATGAACGGGCCGTCTCGGCAAAGTCGGCGAGTGCAGCGTTCGGCTCCTGACGTCTGGCCGCTGCGAACCTCACCGACGCACGGCCGGAGCGCTCGCAGAACTCCTCGACAAGCCGCGACTTGCCAACCTGGCGACGCCCGCGAAGCGCAAGCATTGCGCCCCGACCCGTCCGTTCGATTTCGGCGACCGCCTCGCTCAACCGGTTGAGGTCGACGGTACGTCCCGAAAAGTTAGACACCCAAATATTGTACACCAATGTATGGGTGTTTATTTCACCATCGCAGCCCACCATGCCAGAGGCGTCGCGATCAGCGCAGACGGCGTCAATCAGGGTCGGCGTAGCGAGTTGGCGACTCGTACCATGCGAGCCTGGAGTTCGTCAATCTTGGGATGATCGCGACCCTCGGCGCGGAGCTGATCCCGCACCGTCGAGACGGTTTCGAGTACAGCCGAGGCGGTCGTCTCAATAGCCGCACGAGCCGCCGCTGATCCAAGGCCCAGGTGGACGCTTCGGCTACCAACGCCTCGGCTGAGACGTCGTCGAGGTGGTACTCACCACCGATGGGAAGGCCAAGTTCCTGGCTGACTCCGACATACACCGACGTCGACACCACGTCATAGATCGGAGCCATCCGCACGCCGTCAACATGGAGCAGCGACAGATTCTTCATGGAGATCGGCGTTGCCGACACATACCGTCAGAACCAGCAGTTGCAGCAGCGCGCGCAGGTCTGCCAGCGGATCTGCACCGAAGGGGAGGATCGCTGCGGCAAACCCTGCGAGGGACGGATCCTTGTCGGCAACCGTCTGGTACTTCTGATCGGGCGGCAGCCCGAGTACTTGGCAACCGTCCTCCTGATGGATGCGCAACGTGGGTTGAGTGACAGTGCGGTCGTAGCGTTGAACACACAACGCGTGACGATCGGCGATGCGCAGGATCGTCGTGTGCGAAACCTTGAAGGCGACCCCCGAATCGGGTCCGGTCGCTCGGCGGCCATATGGCCGGCGAGACGTAAACAGAAGTGTTCGACGTCGACGATGCCAGGGAACCGCTCACTCCCGTCGGAAGCCAACTACGCGGGTTTCAGAATGTGAGTCGACGGCGTCACACCTACGGGCACGCCGAGTCGCACGCCGTCGATGACAACCACCATCTTCTCCTGAACCCCGCCCAAGCTGATCCGAGCGGGGCGACTGCGGCGCGAATGTTACTGATCCACTTCAAGAAGTCGTTCCAGGGTCGTGAAGACCGCGATCTCGACCGGCGGCTCCTGAGCGAGGCAGCAGGGATCTACAACTGGGCCTTGG